>USNB01000017.1 GCA_900555875.1 uncultured Eubacteriales bacterium | reverse complement strand
GCGCTCGATTATTCCCACATAGTCGGAATAATCGAGCGCGGACACGAGCATCTGCACGGGCGCGTTTTCGTCGCCCTCGGGAGGAGGGATATGCGTTATTATCGCGTCGAACAGCGCGGTAAGGTCGCTGCCCGGCTTACCCGCTTCCGTCGAAGCTATGCCCGAACGTGCGCTGCAATAGATCACCGGACTGTCGAGCTGGTCGTCGTCCGCGCCGAGATCGAGAAGAAGCTCGAGAACCTCGTCCACCACTTCCGCGGGGCGTGCGTCGGGACGATCCATTTTATTGACGACGATGACTACGGGAAGACGGAGCGCGAGCGCGTGCTCGAGCACGAAACGCGTCTGCGGCATGGTGCCTTCGAAGGCGTCCACGAGCAGCACGACGCCGTTCACCATTTTGAGTATGCGTTCCACCTCGCCGCCGAAATCGGCGTGTCCGGGCGTATCGACGACGTTGATCTTGTAGCCTTTATAATGAACGGATGTGTTCTTGGCAAGTATGGTTATGCCGCGCTCGCGTTCGAGCGCGTTGGAATCCATCACGCGCTCGGCGACCGCCTGTCCCTCGCGGAACGCTCCGCCCTGCCTGAGCATCTGGTCTACGAGAGTGGTCTTGCCGTGATCGACGTGAGCGATTATTGCTACGTTGCGTATCTTTTCGTTTACCATATCACAACTCCGCAAGCATGCGCGGGCTGTCGAGGAACAGCTTTCCGCCGGCGGCAGTCAGCTGTTCGCGGGTACGGAAGCCCCACGTGACGCTGACGATATCTATCCCGGCGGCACGCGCCATAGCGATGTCAGGCTCGCCGTCGCCCACCATTATGCAGTCGTCCTCATCCGACCCGAGATCTTTCATCGCCGCGAGCAGCATATCGGGCGCGGGTTTCTTTTTCAGCCGTTCGTTCACGCCGTAATACAGCGTGACGTGAGGAGCGAAAAACTTAGCGCACAGCACCTGCACCGCGTCATATCCCTTGTTGGACACTACCGCCATCTTCCTGCCCTTCGCGGCGAGCGCGGCGAGCGCCTCGACTACGCCGGGATAAGGGCGCGTGTTATCCTCCAGATGTTCGGCATAGTACTCCGAAAACAGCTTCAATGCCTCCTCGCTCGGCTTTCCTCCGCAGGCGCGCTCCATGAGCACGGCATAACCGTCGCCGAGATAGGAACGTACTTCGTCTTTCGTGCGCGGCGGCAGTCCGACAAGACCGAGCGCGTGATTTACGGACGCGGTAAGATCGGTCAGCGTATCGAGAAGAGTACCGTCGAGATCGAAAAGTATCGTGTTTTTCATTTGTGTATATATCCTCTCAAAATTTATTTCAATATGCGTTTAAGGAATTGTCCCGTATACGAGCCATCGCACCGCGCGACCTGCTCCGGAGTGCCGCATGTGACTATGCGTCCGCCTGCGTCGCCGCCCTCGGGGCCGACGTCCACGATCCAATCCGCCGTCTTTATCACGTCCAGATTGTGCTCTATGACTATGACGGTATTCCCCGACGCCACGAGGCGCGAAAGTATGTTGATGAGCTTTGCTACGTCGTCCGAATGCAGACCGGTGGTCGGCTCGTCGAGTACGTACAGCGTGCCCGACGTCGAGCGTTTGGAAAGCTCTGTGGCGAGCTTGACGCGCTGCGCCTCGCCGCCCGACAGCGTGGTCGCGGACTGACCGAGTTTGATATACCCCAGACCGACGTCGTAAAGCGTCTTGATCTTGGAATAGATGCCCGGCTGGTTCTCGAAGAACGAACACGCCTCTTCCACCGTCATTTCGAGAACGTCGTAGATGTTCTTGCCGCGATATCTGACCTGCAGCGTCTCGCGGTTGTAGCGCTTGCCGCCGCACACCTCGCAGGGCACGTATACGTCGCTCATGAAATGCATCTCTATGCGCTTGATCCCGTCGCCCTCACACGCCTCGCACCGGCCGCTCTTGACGTTGAAGGAAAACCTTCCGGGACCGTAGCCGCGTTCCTGCGCGTCCGTCGTGCGGGCGAAAAGCTCTCGTATCTGTGTGAACGCGCCCGTATACGTCGCGGGGTTGGAGCGCGGAGTGCGCCCTATGGGAGACTGATCTATACAGATGACTTTATCGATATATTCGATGCCGTCTATACGGTCGTATTTGCCCTCGATCAACCTGCTGCCGTTCACGCGGTTGCTCACCGCCGGATACAGTATCTGATTGACGATAGAGCTTTTGCCCGAACCCGATACGCCCGTCACGGCGGTTATCAGACCTACGGGGAACTCGACGTCGATGTTTTTGAGATTGTTCTGTCTCGCGCCGAAGATCTTTATGCTGCGATCGCCGAAAGGACGGCGCTCTTCAGGAACGGGGATCTTCTTCCGCCCCGAAAGATAATCGCCCGTGATCGAATTCGTGCATGCCGCCACTTCGTCGGGCGTGCCCGCGGCTATCACCTCTCCGCCGTGCACGCCGGCGCCCGGCCCTATATCCACGAGGAAATCCGCCGCGCGCATGGTATCCTCGTCATGCTCGACAACGATGAGCGTATTGCCGAGATCGCGAAGCGAGCGGAGCGTCTTTATCAGTCTGTCGTTATCGCGCTGATGCAGACCTATGGACGGCTCGTCGAGGATATATACGACGCCCGTCAGACCGCTGCCTATCTGCGTCGCGAGGCGTATGCGCTGAGCCTCGCCGCCCGACAGCGTGGTCGCGCTGCGGGACAGCGTGAGATATTCCAATCCTACGTCGCAGAGAAAGCGCAGGCGGGCATTCACCTCTTTGAGTATGGGGGCCGCTATGACTGACTGCGAACGCCCGAGCTCGAGCGAGGACAGAAACGCCGCGAGATCGCCCACGGGCATGACGCACATCTCCCATATATTCTTTCCGCCCACCTTTACGGCGAGAGCCTCCGGGCGCAGACGCTTTCCGCCGCACGCCGAGCACGGCAGGTCGCGCAGATATTTCTCTATCTCACGGCGCACCGATTCGCTGTTGCCCGTACGGTAACGGCGCTCGAGATTGGTCACTACTCCCTCGAACTTGCGCTTGTACGAATACGTATAGTTGTCGCTCGACAGCGTCATGGTGATCTCGCTGTTATCGCCGTAAAGCAGTATCTTTTTTATGTTTTCGGGCAGATCGCGGAAGGGTATGTCGAGCGAGAAACCGTATTTTTCGGACAGCGCTGTAAACATCTGCAGCGTCGTCTTTGCCGAATCGAAATTCCAGCCCGTCACCGTTATTGCGCCCTCGCGTATCGTCTTGCTGCCGTCGCCGTAAATCAGTTCGGGATCTATGACCTGCCTGAACCCCAGCCCTCCGCACTCCGGGCACGCGCCGAACGGAGAATTGAAGGAAAAGAGCTTCGGCTCTATCTCCGGGATGGATACGCCGCAGTCTGCGCACGCGTATTTGGTGTTATAAAGCGTCTCTACGCCGTCCGCGTCGACGATCACGACGCCGTCGGCAAGACCTAACGCGCTCTCCAGCGAATCGGACAGACGCTTTTCCACGCCCTCTTTCATCTTTATCCTGTCGACGATAACGCTGATGGTATGACGCACCTGCTTGTCCAGCGAGATATCCTCGTCGAGATCGCGCACTTCCCCGTCTATCTTGACGCGCACGTATCCCTGTTTTTTAAGACCGGAGAGTTCTTTTTTATATTCTCCTTTTTTGCCGCGGGCGATCGGCGCGAGTATCATGAGCCTCGTGCCTTCCGGATGCGACATAACGGCGTCCATTATCTGATCTATAGTCTGCTGAGTGACGGGCTTACCGCATTTGTAGCAAAAAACATCTCCCGCCTTGGCATAAAGCAGACGGAGATAATCGTATATCTCTGTCACCGTACCCACCGTCGAACGGGGGTTGTGAGACGTCGTTTTCTGATCGATGGATATCGCCGGGGAAAGCCCGTCGATGGACTCGACGTCCGGCTTATTCATTATGCCGAGGAACTGCCGCGCGTATGACGACAGACTTTCGACGTACCGCCGCTTCCCCTCCGCATATATCGTATCGAACGCGAGCGAGCTTTTGCCGCTCCCCGACAGGCCGGTAAAGACCGTGAGACTGTCATGCGGGATATCGAGATCGATGTTCTTCAGATTGTTTTCGCGTGCTCCGCGTATCCTGATGTATTTCATGTTTTTCTCCGCGTTATATTTTACCACCCTTCACAGTTTTACGCAAGAATTTTGCACGGCTTTTTATTGAAATATAACACTCTGCCGAAACGCCCGATGTGCTTGACAGATGACGCGCAGAGCTGGTATAATTTTAGTATGAAAGTTCCCATAATCACAAAAGAGCAGGCGCTCGAGATCAAAAAGACATACCCCACCCCTTTCCACATATACGACGAAAAGGGCATAGAAGACAATGCGAAAGAGCTTCTTTCAGCATTCTCGTGGTGCGAAGGATATAAGGAGCACTTCGCAGTAAAAGCGACTCCAAACCCCTCCATAATGAAACTGCTGCATTCGCTCGGCTGCGGAATGGACTGCTCGTCCATGACCGAGCTGATGCTCTGCGAAAAATGCGGGATAACGGGCGACGACATCATGTTCACGTCCAACGAGACGCCCGCCGCGGAATACGCTTACGCGCTCAAACTCGGCGCGACGATAACGCTTGACGACTACACGCACGTCGATTTCCTCAGATCCGTCGCGGGCGACAAGATGCCCGAATGCGTGTCGCTGAGATACAACAACGGTGTGGACTTCGCCGTCAACAACATGATAATGGGCTCTCCGCAGGACGCCAAGTACGGCATGACGCGCGAACAGCTCACGCTCGCTATAAAGAAATTGCAGGGCTACGGAGTCAAGCGATTCGGTCTGCACGCCTTCCTCGCGTCCAACAACCTCGGCAACGACTATTACCCCGTTCTCGCCGGCATACTGTTCGACACCGCAAAGCAGCTCAGCGAAGAGACGGGCGCGGACTTCAAGTTCATCAACCTCTCGGGCGGCATAGGCATCCCCTATCGTCCGGAGGAAAAGAAACCGGACATCAACGTCATCTCCGCGCGCATAAAGGACGAATACGAAAAGACGTTCACGGGCGACATGAAGCCCTCTATCCGCACCGAACTCGGTCGCTATATGCTCGGACCTTACGGCAACCTCATCACCACCGTCGTACATTTCAAGCACATATATAAAGAGTATGCCGGCGTGGACGCCTGCGCAGCGAACCTCATGCGCCCCGCGATGTACGGAGCGTATCACCACATAACGGTGCTCGGCAAGGAAAACGTTCCCTGTACCGTCAAATACGACGTCGTGGGCAGTCTGTGCGAGAACAACGATAAATTCGCGGTCGACCGTATGCTCCCTCCTCTGGAGATCGGAGACATACTCGCGATACACGACGCGGGCGCGCACGGCTTCGCCATGGGATATAATTACAACGGCAAACTGCGCAGCGCCGAACTGCTGCTGAAGAAGGACGGATCGGTCAAGCTCATCCGCCGCGCCGAGACGCCCGACGACTACTTCGCCACTATGATATTCGACTGAAAAAGAGGTACATAACTTATGAAGATCGCGCTCATCGCACACGACAAAAAGAAATCGGACATGATCAGGCTCGCCGTCAAATACCGCGACGTGCTCGCAAAACACGAGCTATACGCTACGGGCACAACGGGCACGATGGTCATGGGCGAAACGGGGCTCAGGCTCACGCGCATGAAGTCCGGTCCGCTCGGCGGAGACCAGCAGATAGGATCGATGGTCGCCGACGGCGCCCTCGACATGATACTCTTCCTCCGCGACCCGCTGACCGCTCAGCCCCACGAGCCGGACGTCTCCGCTCTGCTCCGCCTGTGCGACGTCATGGATATCCCCCTCGCAACCAACGTCGCAAGTTCCGAGATATTCCTCGAACATCTTAAGGACATAGAAGAGTGAACGGCGCTCTAAAAAAGAGCGAAAGTCAAGAAAATCAAATTTATACTCAAAGCGGGCATGTCCGTATCGGACATGCCCGCAGTTTATTCCATAAAAATTTTACCGTCATCCGAAGAACTCCGAATACCTCTCTATCAGCTCGCCTATGCGCGCTTCGGTGATGAGACCTTTCCATATCGCTGCTTTGAAATACTTATGACAACTTCACCACTTCACTCCGCCTTTCCGAGCCGCGCTTTAGCGCGACCGCCGCCCCTCGGCTTAGCGAGGGGCGGTAAGATCACGGTCATTAAGTTATGAAAACATATTAAATATAACGGCACTGTCAGTTCTTGACGATGACAGTTATGCTCGACCGCCCTGTCCGTAATTCGAGCTTTTGTTTTCATATTATCTATCGATTTGAAAGATCATTTGCCTTCCCTGTCGTCGTAATGCGGTTTATCGGTCTTACCTGCATGCCCGGCGGCGCGAAGTACCGTCTTTCGCAGCGCTCTGCGGACAGGGAAGCCTACGGCGGTGGCGGCGGCGATCTTGATGCCGTCTCCTATGAGGAAGGGCAAGACGCAGACGATGAGGGCGGCGCCTATCCCCGCTCCCGTGCTTATCATATACCACGCCGTGCCGAATGCGTATAATACCGCCGTGCCGGCGATCATGGCTATCGGGTATATCCATATGCGTTTCTCCCTGCCGAGAAAGTCTATCAGCAGACCGGTCACGACGGCAAGGAACACGTATCCCACGATATAACCGCCCGTAGGACCTGCTATGACGCCGAAACCGCCTCGCGCGCCCGAAAACACGGGCACGCCTATCGCGCCCAGCACGACGTATACGATAGTCGCGACGGTGCCGTGTTTCGCATCTATCACGCAGGACGCTATATATATGCCGAATGTCGCAAGAGAGACGGGTATCGGACCTATCGGCACAGTCCACGGCGCTATCGCGCATATGATCGCCGCGAGCAGCGCGGTGAATGCTATCGTTCTCGATGATACCTTCATAATTTAAGCGATACTTCCCCCGCAGAGAACCTGAGCCGCCGTCCGTCGTCCGTTTCAAGTTCGAGCGAACAGTCGTCGGCAATGCCGGTCGCAAGCGCTTCATACTCCCCGTTTACGGTGACGCGTTTTCCGATCACACAGGAACGGCGGCGGTATTCCTCCGTGAAACATCCGCTCTTCACTTCCCGCTCCATATCCGCCATTCCGTCCAGCACCGCCGCCGCAAGAGCGCATCTGTCAACTGCCGTTCCGCTCGCTTCTTCGATGCTGGTCGCGATCTCCGCGACTTCCCGCGGAAACACCGCGTGCCGCACGTTTATGCCTATTCCCGTCACCGCATACGAAAGCCTGCCGTTTTCCATACCGAAACCGCCCTCCGTCAGTATGCCGCACACTTTTTTCCCGTTCATATAAACGTCGTTCACCCATTTTATGTCCGCCCGCGCTCCGCAGAGGCGCTCTATGGCGCGCGCAACGACGACTGCCGCAAACGCCGTTATACGTCCGCAATCCGCCGCGGTAAGCTCCGGGCGCATAACGACGCTCATGTAAAGCCCGCTGCCGGGCGGAGAAATAAATTGCCTTCCCATTCTTCCCCTGCCCCTCGTCTGCCGATCGGCAACGACTGCCGCACGATCCGCACCTTTCTCCGCAAGAGCCTTTGCGATATCGTTAGTCGACGTCGCCTCCGGGTATGCCGTCACATTCCATGACGAATGCAGATAATGCGATATCCCGGGTGCGCTCGGAACGTCGCCCCCATCCAGACGATACCCCTTCCGCGACGATGTGACCGTATAACCGTCGGCGTTAAGCTGTCTTATGGCTTTCCATACTGCAGCACGGGTGACCCCGAGCTGCGCGGCAAGCGCTTCGCCGCTCGTTTCGCCCTCATAAAGCCTGGCAAGTATGTCGTCTCTTATGCTCATAAACGAAGTATATCACCTGACGCGGACTTTTGTCAACTTTTGAGGCGATAGAAGTTTACGAAAAAATGCAAAAATTTTCTTGAAAATTATTCGCTAAGCTATTCCATTTTTCGTGCGGATATGTTATAATGATTATTCGGAAGTATATGGAGGGCTTTATCGCCATGGAAATCGACGACAACAATCTTGTCAACAAACTCATAATACTCTTCATCTTCGACAAGATGGGCATGCCGATGACGGAAAAAACGTTGCTCGAGATGTGCGCCAGCCGTAATAACTGGGTAAACTACATGGAAAGCATCGAATGTCTCGGAGAGCTTGTTGACGCCGGGTTCGTTTTCCGTGCTACGAGCGAGAGAAGCGAGTACTATACGATCACTACGTCCGGGAGGGAATGCCTGGACAGCTTCTTCACGCGCATACCCGCATCCAAGCGAACGGAGATCGCGGACTACATCAAGGAAAACAGGATGATGTACAAGCGCGCGCAGGAGTATTTCAGAGGATATTACAAGAACGAAGACGGGTCTTATACCGTACATCTGAAAATACTCGATCCGCTGCGCACGACGATGGAGCTTAAACTCAACGTCGCCAACCGCGCAGTAGCAAAAACCGTTTACAACAAATGGGACGGGAGCGCGGCGGAAGTATATTCCATGATATACGAAAAGCTCATCGACTGACAAGTGCGGGAAACCGGAAAGAGAGATAAAGCAGGAGGCAACAGGAAATGGAAATTTACAACACGGCAGGTACATGCTCGCGGCAGATAATCTTCCGCGTAGACGGAGAGAACAGGATCTCGGACGTTAAATTCATAGGCGGATGCTCGGGCAATCTCCAGGGCATAGCGAAGCTGGTAGACGGACAGAACATAGACGATGTGATCGCAAAGCTCAAGGGCATAATATGCCGCAGCGGCACATCCTGCCCCGATCAGCTCGCGACGGCGCTCATAAAATACAAGGAGAAAAAGGCGCATAAGGATGCCGAAAACGATCAGACGGGACGCTGATCATTTCGGCATATTTTTTCGATATAATATTATCGCCTGCGGCATAAATCACTTGACAAATGCATGACGGCGGTATATATTAATTCAAACGATAAAAAGCAGGTGCGGGGCAGCGTCCCCGTGGAAGCGTTGGAATGTACGGCTTTAACAAAACAACATTCGTCCGGAGCCGCCGACGCGTCCGGACTTTTCTTTTCACGGAGATCACAATGAACGAAAACAGCGAAGAAGAAAAAACGACGGTATCGGAAGATATCCCCTCTCCCGAAGTTTCCGCAGACGACGCAGCCGGAAAAAAACGGCTCGGCGAAATGAAATTTTCCGAATGCGAAAGCCGCGGGAAAAAATTCGCATGGCTGATGAATTATATTTTCATCGACGGCATGAGCGGCATGGCGCTCGGACTGTTCGCGACGCTCATCGCGGGAACGATAATATGGCAGTTGGGCGACCTTATCGACAAGGGCGGCAGTAACTTTTTCGGGCTGGCGCTCGAAGCGACGGGGCGCGTCGCGCAGATAGCGATGGGCGCCGGCATAGGCGTGGGCGTGTGCATCAAAATGAAAAAGACCGCTCCCCTCATCGTCGCATCGGCATGCGCCGCCGGCATGATAGGGTCATATGCAGGCGCGATAATAGGCTTACAGTATGACTATGACACGTGGACTTATACGGCACAGGGCGGACTGATGGGAGCGCTCGAAGCAGATTCTTCCTTCTCCATATCGATAGCGAGCGCCGGAGACCCCATGGGCGCGTTTATAGGCGCGATGTGTGCAATGTCGCTCGGCGGTCTCGTTTCCGGCAGGACCAAAGTGGATATACTCGTGACCCCTCTCGTCGGCGTGATCGGCGGCGCCGTGGGCGGACTTGCACTCGGATTCCCCGTATGGCTCGCGCTCAATGCGCTCGGCTCGTTCATCATCTGGGTACAGACGCTGGGCACGTTTGCAGTCGCGGTCATGGGAATGGTGATAGCCGCCGTAATGGGATTTGCCCTCACGCTGCCCATATCTTCCGCCGCCATAGGTATAGCGATAAACCTCTCCGGAGTCGCTGCGGGAGCGGCGGTCGTCGGCTGCTGCTGTCATATGATGGGCTATGCCGCAATGAGCTTCCGCGAGAACCGCTGGGGCGGAGCGATCGCTCAAGGACTGGGTACGAGCATGCTTCAGGTGCCCAACCTGTTCCGCAAGCCTATACTGTTCCTGCCCCCTATAATATCCTCGGCGATCCTCGGTACGATATCCACGCTGCTGCCGAACGGAACGGGACTGGGACTGCTCGCTACCCGCACGGGAAGCGGTATGGGGACCGCCGGACTTGTCGGGCCGATAGATATGCTGTTTGAAATGCTCGGCGCTCAAAACTGCAGCGTACCTCTCACCCTGCTCTGGGTCGCCCTGTTCTGCTTCATCCTCCCCGCCGCGCTCACGTTCGCTATCGGCGAGATATTTCGCAAAGCGGGCATAATGAAATTCGGCGATCTGAAGCTCGATCTAAAGTAAAATTAGATGCGGAGGAACCCTTCTTTCGAAAAATACGGAGGCTCCCCCGTCCCCCTTCCCTTAAGAAACTTAAAATAAATTTATCATCTTTATAAAGCAGACGCGCACGTCACCGACGTGCGCGTTGGTATTTTATTATAAGTTATATCTGCCTGAATAAGTTATCCACGCGAATGCGCGATCATATTCTTGCCGCCCCTTATTGACCGTGCCGCACGGCACTTCGACGGCACAAAAATGTCCTTATCGGAATAAAAGCGCATATAAGACATAGAAAAGCCGTAGCCTTGGCTGCGACTTTTCTGTGTGAAGTAAGTTTAATTTTAAGTATTTCTGATGAATCCTTTTACTTCATCAATCGTATATACTTGACCGTTTCCTTTTGAATGTATAATCATGTGGCAGTTCGGACATACGGGCTCTAAATCAGCAACCGTACAGCTTATCTTTCTTCCCGTTCAGAACGGCTTGCTCTATCAGCTTCTGCTCGGCGAGAGTAAAGCACTCCACGGGTTTTTCTTTGAGTTTCGGGCGTTTGAGTTTGTCAGCCGTGTATTCTTTTGTGAGTCCCAACAAGTGCGCAGTTTTAAGCGAACTTTGAATAACGGAAATGACGGCATTGACGCTGTTTGCCGATAACCCCTCGCCCGTTCTGCGATTGCCATTCTGCAAGAGTTCTGTTATGAACCGTTGAAGAACGAGCGGAGACAGACCGTTCAGCTCCATACCGCCGATCTTATCCCTGATATGCTGTTCAACGATCAGTTTGTACCTCTCGTAAGTCCGCGCTTAACGGACGGGCGGATATAATTTTCCAACCAGGAGTGAAGCCAATTTATGTATATCATCTTCTGACCTGCCTTACAATTTCATTCTGTTCCGGGACTTCCGTATTTTCCATACATGCCGCTTCGCCCTTTTATCCGACAATATACCGTCAAGTAACGCCGCGCATAATAAATCCGGCAGGTCTTTCGGCATATCCTTAAGCTGCGGAATGCCGTCGATATTTACTTCGTAATTTTTCTCTTTCTTTCGCATTTTCTGCCTCCTTCTTCCATTGTACCGCAAAAGGCTTACAGACCGCGAGTATGCCGCCCGTCAATCCTGCGCATATCTTCCGTACATTTTCCGTATGTTCTCCGCTATCCTTGTCTCTCGTTTTGCGGGTATCGGAAAATTCGGTTTTCGTCAAGGGAAAAATTATCGCTGAAAATTTTTAAGCCGAGAGTTTCCCCTCGGCTTTCTTTGTGTTCGGAAAACCCTGCCATTATCGCGAGGTTTCGGTTTACAAAAAAAGAAAGCGGCTGAGCCGCTTCTTTTTATTATTGCGATACTATCTGTGCCATTTTATAAAGATCCTTGCGGAACTTACGCGGCATCGCAAGCGCTTCCATGATATCGAAATCCACTATCTTCTCTTTGGAAATGCCTATCACGCGATTGCCTATATCCTTTTTAAGCAGGTTGACGGCGTGATATCCGAACTGCGTACCGAGAAGTCTGTCCCGCATGGAGGGCGATCCGCCGCGCTGCTGATGCCCGAGCACTGTGGCGCGGATGGAGAGATTCGTTTCTCGCTGAAGGAAACGCATCAGCTCGTCCGCTCCGCATACGCCTTCGGCAAGCACGACCATGCCGCTCGTCTTACCCTTCTGGGACGCCTCGATAAGGCTTTTCTTTATCTCCGAGAACGTCATAGGCACTTCGGGGATGATGATCAGCTCCGCACCGCCGGCTATGCCAGTATAAAGCGCTATATCGCCGCAGTGCCGTCCCATGACTTCCACTATCGTGATACGATCGTGAGAGGACGACGTATCGCGTATCCTGTCTATCGCTTCGAGACAGGTATTGCACGCCGTATGGAATCCCACCGTGTAGTCGGTATATGAAAGATCGTTGTCTATCGTTCCGGGGATACCGACAGTGGGAAAGCCCTTACCGGAAAGCGCGGCAGCGCCGCGGAAAGAACCGTCGCCGCCTATAACGACAAGACCTTCTATGCCCTCTTCGCGCATGTTCGCTATCGCGACATCCTGACATTCCGGTTTGTGAAAATCCATGCAACGCGCCGTTCTGAGCATCGTACCGCCGCGCTGGACGATATCGGATACGCTGCGCATCTGCAACTCGCGGAACGCTTTGTCAAGTATGCCCTGATAGCCGCGCTCGATGCCGACGACGCTCATACCGCTGCATATCGCCGTTCTGACCACGGCGCGTATGGCGGCATTCATACCCGGAGCGTCGCCCCCGCTAGTCAATATTCCTATCCTTTTCATAACCAAACACTCTCCGTATGCGGATTCATCACCATTCCAATGGTCATTATAACATTGTCACGCGGATTTTGCAATCGTTTGACGCATTTTATTCTTATGCGATCCTGACATTATTTTCGCCGAGCAATCCTACCATTTCCGCTCGCGCGAGACGCGCGTCCAGCTTCACGCCCGAACGATATATGGCGCCAGATCCCGTATCCTTGATGTACAGCGTATCCTTGCCCGGATATGTGCGGGCGATATCGAGTATGTCGTTCGTGAGCGGTGAATCCTTTCCGCCCGTAAGATAACAGCATATCTTTCTCTCGACCTCTGCCGGGGCTTCGGACGCCGCAGCCGCCTCCTTCCATTCCTCCATGTTCGTCGCCCATATGCCTGCCGGTCTGTCTCCGTTAGCGGAGATGCGGCCGGTCACCGTCACGAGCTTATCGGGCACGAGCATGTTCTTAAGCTGCTGCCATTTCGACGGCGATACCATGACTTCCACCGTGCCTACCAGATCCTCGAGCACGCCTATGCCGAATTCCTTGCCGCTCTTGGAGAATTTCTTTTCCGAGCTGATTATCATGCCGCGGAGAGTGACCGTGGAACCGTCCTGAAGTTCGGTCTGTTCCGCAACGTCTTCACCCTCTTCGTCGGTGGGATCGAGCTTGTGGATGTCGGCGGAATTATAGCGCATTGCGGACAACGCCGCCGCCGCAGGCTGGAGCGGATGTCCCGTAAGGTAGACGCCCGTCACCTGTTTTTCCATGCGCAGTTTGTCGCGCAGCGAAAATTCTTCCGCTACGGGATATACGAATTCATCCATGCCGCCGTCCGCTTCGTCGAACATATCGAACATGGAAAGCTGTCCTCCCGCTTTCGCCTTATTGTCCGCGGCAACGCGGTCCTGAAGAAGAGGATATGCCTGTATGAGCACGCTGCGCGCCTTTCCGAAACAATCGAACGCTCCCGCATATATAAGGCTCTCTATCATGCGGCTGTTGAGCTTGACGTTATACATGCGGCTGAGGAACGAATAAAGATCCTTGTACGGACCGTTGGCCTTACGCTCCGCCACCATCTCTTCCATTATCGCCGAGCCTACGCCCTTGACTGCGGCAAGCCCCACGCGCACGCATTCGCCTTC
>USNB01000016.1 GCA_900555875.1 uncultured Eubacteriales bacterium | reverse complement strand
CCCTCAATGCCGTTCTGCCCGTCGCCGTCCACGTTAGTGAAGCCGATAACTTTGGACAGCGTGCTGCCGTAAGGATAGCTCCGCTTCTGCGACGCCACGCAGTATATACCGGCAAGGTCTGCGTCGTCAACTGCTTCCGCGATATCCTCCGATACGCGGCGGGCAAGCGTCACCTCGCTCCGGCTGAGACCGAGCTTCTCGTCCGCTTCGGACAGACTCATACCCAATATTTCCGATATCGCTTCCGCCGCTCTCGCCCGCTCCGTAACGGCGTTGGGACGCGCGTATACGTCATACGCCTTTTCGTTGCCCGCGAGCAGTTCTCCGTCTCTCGCATATATCAGACCGCGCGGAGCGGACAGCGGCAAATCGCGATACCACTGTCCGGCTGCACGTCTGGACAGTTCTCCGCCCATGACGAGCTGTAAGACCACGAGCCTTACCGCAAGAAGACAAAATAAAAAGGTTATTGCAACGCTTATTGCCAATAACCTCTTTTGTGTTTTATTTATACTGTTTGTTTGCCGCAATGGTTTTTCGTCAGCCTCCGAATACCGAATTGAACCAATCCCTTATGCTGTCGAACACCTGACCGGAAAGATCCGCGTCGGAGCCGGGCACAAGTTCCTCGTAAGTATTCGTTCCGGACGGAGGGGTCATGTTCTCTCCCGCCCAGACAAGCGCCGCGTCGCGCGCCTCATCCATGCCCGCTTCGATGGAAGCAAGCGTTTCGGTCCTGGATTCGACGTCCGACTCGAGCGCGGATATGTCGGTGCGTATATTGCTCGCAACGATACCCGTTATGATTATCGCCGTCACGACCGCAAGAACAAGAGCGAGATAAACGACGAGCATACGTTTAGTCCCGGCGGTGAGCCTCTGCTCCTTAACTATGGATACGGGTTCTTCCCTGCGCCTGACTTCGGGCATCACTTCCGAATAACGGGAAGGACGAGAAGGAGCTATAGTCCTGTCGTAGTCTCTTTCTGTATTCGGATATGCCGGTCTTACAACGGAGGCAGGGCGACGAACCGTCTCGACCGTCTGTCCGGGTTCTTCCGTTACGGTACGGGATTCGCGTACTCTGCGAACGCTGTCGCTTACAGTGCGGCGCGAAGGCTCTTCCTGCCTCTCTGCTGCGATATCCTGTTCGTATCCGCCGTACCTGTCCTCTTCACGATCGATCTGACGTCTGCTTGTTACCATTTTATTTCCCTGCCTTAAGTAATATTACGATTTAAAGTTTTTCCGCAGTTCTCAGCGTAGCGCTTCTGCTCCTGTTGTTTTCGTCTACTTCTTTTTTTCCTGCTCTGACCGTTCCGACGAGCCTTACGCTCGCCTTGTGTCCGCATACACATATCGGTATGGATTTGTCGCAAATGCAGTCCGTCGAAAGCAGCCTGAACGTGTTTTTTATTATCCTGTCTTCTAAAGAGTGAAACGTTATCACGCATAACCGCGCCCCGCTCTTCAGCTTTTTGACGATATCTTCGACGGCTTCTCCCAGTCCGTCGAGTTCCCCGTTGACTTCTATGCGAAGCGCCTGAAACGTCTTCTTTGCGGGATGTCCGCCCTTTCTGTACGGGACTGCCGAAGATATTATGGCGGCAAGTTCGCCCGTCGTCTTTATCCTGTGCTTTTTGCGTTCTCTTTCTATCGCCGAGACTATCCGAGGAGCGAAATTCTCTTCGCCGTAGCGATATAATATCCTGATAAGTTCGTCCGCCGGATATCCGTTCACGATATCCTCTGCCGTCTGTCCGTCGCGCTTGTCCATTCGCATGTCCAGTTCGGCGTCGTATCTGTACGAAAATCCGCGCTCGCCGTCGTCAAACTGCCTGGACGACACTCCGAGATCGAGCAATGCTCCGTCTATCTCTTTGACGCCGAGCTCGTCGGTCACTTCCGTAAAACGTTTGAAGTTGCCGCGCACGAGAGTGAATTTACCGTCCATCCCTTCGCGCATGAACCGTTCACCGGCATATCTTATGGCTTCTCCGTCGAGATCGGTCGCGATCACGCTGCCGCCGGCTTTCATTATACCGAGCGAATGTCCGCCTCCGCCCAGAGTCCCGTCGAAATATATCCCGCCGGGACGGACGCGAAGCGCTTCCATCACTTCGTCGTACAATACCGGAACGTGATAGAAACTCTCGTCCATCAGTCCTCACCGCCGAAAAGCGAATCGGCATCGACTTCGGTATCGTATTTGTTCCACGTCTCTTCGTCCCAAAGCTCTACACGATTGTTCATGCCTATGCTGACAACGTTCTTCTTGATGCCGCTGTATGCGATGAGCCAGGACGGGACCGTAAGTCTCCCCTGCTTATCCTCTTCAAGGAACGTGCCGCGGGAGAATATCTTTCTCATCGCATCGAGACGCGGATCTTTCGAAAATCCGTCGACCTGTCCGAATCTCTCGCCGAGGATGCGTTCTGCTTCCTCCTGGGAAAATATATACAGGCAGCGATTCTGACCGACAGTCATATAGGGATGGCTTCCGAGCGCGTCTTTGAACTTCGCGGGGATCCTTATCCTTCCCTTGTCGTCTACCTGATGATTGTATCTCCCGGACAGAAACACGACCGAAATCTCCTCCCTATAATTTACTGACATGGATATCATAACATATATCGTGACCACTGTCAACCCCTTTTGACCATTTTCTTCCAAAATTTTTTATGTCGTGACCACAGGGCGCCACAAAATGAGCGACCGTGACCACTGAGGGGTATTTTTACAACGTTTGTTCTAACATTTTTGACCACTTCGGCATTTTTGAAACATATATTTGAAATAATATAAAACTGTTGTTCTAATCGATATATGTGGTCGCCGGTGGTCGGAAAAAACGCCGCGGCATGCAAAAAAGGCTCCTGCATTGCAGGAACCTTTTCACCTATGACGCGATATCCGCCTTATTTTTCCGCAGCGATTTTATCGGGCGCGGAATCCCGTCGCGCCCCGTCGCCATCGCCCGCGGCGGGAACGAAATCCACCTTGCCGTCATTTACGGACGTGCATACGACGCGCACCTGTTTTCCTATGTTCCACATCTCTCCTTCGCACATTATGATGCGACGCTTATCGTCGTAAACCGGCTCTGATCCCATCGCCTCTTTACGTATAAGTCCTTCGATGCAATTCGGCAATTCCACAAAAGCTCCCCATTCGGTCACCGAAGATACCGTTCCTTCGAAGCTCTCGCCTATATGCGCTTTCATGTATTCCGCTTTTTTGATATCCGTGATACGGCGTTCTGCCGAAAGAGCGATCTGTTCACGCGCCGAACTGCGGGATGCCGCCTCTTCGGCTATATCCGCGTATCGTTTCATGCCTTTTCCGCTGCGGGCTATGAATTCGGTTATGATACGATGATCCTGAAGATCGGGATATCTGCGGATCGGCGAGGTAAAGTGGCAGTAATGCCTTATGGCAAGACCGAAATGACCGGTATCCTTGGTAGAATATCTGGCTTTGGACATCGCACGGAGAGCCATACGCGATACGGCGCGTTCGTCCGGCGTACCCTTCACCTTTTCGAGCAGGTCCGCGTATTCGTGAGATTCCCCGCCCTTGAACCGAATGCCGAGCGTGTCGAGATAGTCGATGAACGCCTGCTGCTTATCTGCGGGCGGAGCTTCATGGACGCGGTATACGAACGGGACTTTCAATCCCTCGAACGTCTCCGCAACGGTCTCATTTGCCGCCAGCATGAATTCCTCTATCATCATGTGGCTGACCTTGTGCTCATAAAGTTCCACGTCGGTACATACGCCGCTGTCGTCGAGAGTGAGTTTGGCTTCGGGTATATCGAATTCTATACTGCCTTTACGGGATCTTATCTCACGGAGTATATCCGCGAGCTCTTTAGCCGCGTCGAGCATTTCGCATACGTCGGCGTTCTCCGCCCTCGCCTGCTCGTCGCCTTCGACTATCGCCGCGACGGTGTCGTAATCCATTCGCTTTACCGTTCTGATGACGCCCTTGACGATCCTCGAAGCCGACATCCTGCCGCGCCTGTCTATATTCATCACGCAGGAAAGCGTGAGCCTGTCCTGTCCGGGATTGAGCGAGCATATGCCGTTGGACAGCTCGGTCGGAAGCATGGGAAAGACGCATCCGGGGAAATATACGCTCGTACCGCGCTTAAGCGCTTCACGGTCTATCGGACTGCGTTCTTTCACATAATACGAAACGTCCGCGATATGTACGTAAAGCACATACTCATTGCCTCTTCGTTTTACGCATATGGCATCGTCGAGATCCTTGGCATCGGGAGAGTCGACGGTCACGATGAGATCGCCGCGAAAATCCTCCCTGCCGCCCGCTTCTTTCGCGCTTATCGTCATGGGCACGCGACGCACCGCGGCTTCCACCTCAGGAGGGAATCTGTCATCCAGACCGAACGTCCGTGCGACCGACAGCATATCAACGTTCTTTGCCCCGGGGTCGCCGAGTACCTCTACAAGTTCGCCGTAAAGCATATCCCCGTCGCGCTCAAGAGGCAACCCGGCTACCTTACTGCCCTCTTTGGGCGTGCGGCAGCCTTCGGCAACGCTTTCAACAACGAAAAGCTTGCATGTCTTGCCGTCGTCCGGCACTATGACGCGGCTTCCGCTTTTGCCGACGGCATAAGTACCGACCACGTATACCGTGGTCTGCTGGATGACCTCGATGACATGGGCTTCCGATCTTCCTCCTTCGGTAAACACTTCCGCTCTTACTCTGTCTCCGTTGAGCGCGCCGCCGAGCGCGAAGCCGGGTATGAACAGATCCTCTCCTCCTTCATCGGGAGTGAGGAAAGCGTAACCTTTTCCCGTGCCCCTGTAGGTTCCCGTGATCACGACCCCCGCCGGCTTGCCGCGTTTTTTACGATCCCTGCGCTTCCCGCGCGGTCCGAGTTCGGAATACTTTTTTTTCTTCTTGTCCATTTCTATATTCTCCGATGGTGGTGTTTGTGCTGACGGATCGGCAGACGTGTGCAGCAGACGCGATGCCCTGTATTTCCGGATCGAGACCGGACATAAAAACAGCGGGCACATCCACCCGCTGTTTTTTACATGTAAATAATCATCCGGCGTGAAAGCCGCCGCCGTCTCCTAACCCGGCCCGGCTCCGCACGACGCGGATCTTCAACTTTCTTTATTTCCTCTTCATCAGGCGGTAGCATCTGCGGGCGGATTGTTGAAGCAAAGCGTGATGAAGAACGCGACCGCTATGGCTGCCATCAAGATGGCGATAACTACCGTTGCTCTTTTCATGAAACCTTCCGTCGTGCGCTTTTTGTTACGGGTATAGTATGTCTCCGTATTGTCGATCGCGCTGACGCCCGTCGTATTCGCAGGCTGGAAGAATATGGAAACGACGAGAGCGACCGCAAGCACCGCTTCCACTATTATCATAACTACTCTTGCTATTTGTAACGCCTCAGGCATTTTTACACCTCGTTCATCGATAACGATATTTTCTAAGTGATTATACCATAAGCGCCGCCGCTTGGCAAGCAATTTGCCGCAGCTTTTAAGAAAAAAATCCGTTATATCAGAACTTCTGCAGCGCCCCGCCGATGATAACCGCCGCCGCACGCAGCGCGGGCAAAGGAGACGTCGCGCCCACCGCCGCAAGAGCGCCGAAAACATCGGCGTCGCCCGCTATGGGATAGACGTAAAGCTGCGGATCTCCGCGGGATACGAATTCCCTGCGGTCGGACATGCCGCGTTTCAGTTCCGCGGATATCTCCCCTTTTCCCGCGCTTCCGATAAAGCGTCCGCCTATCCATTCCTCGGTATTGCACACAAGGACGTCGCATCCGGCGGCATCGCAGAGCGCCGGCAATGCGGGCGTCACCAGATCTGCCAGCGCGCCGGTCATATCCATCTTTTTCAGCACGATCTCCCCGCTGTCCATACAGGATATTTCCATGGGGTCACCGAGAGATATCTTATGCAATTTACGGAACTCCCTGGGTATGACTATACGTCCCAGTCCGTCCACTTTTCTGACGATCCCGTTCGCTTCCATGGAATTATTATGGCACAAATTGTCGCAATTATACGAACAGACGGCGAGACGCGCGTTATGCGCACTTGACTTATTCCGACGCATATAGTATAATGCGCTATATGGAAAGATCCGCAACGATAACTCTCAGAGAAAAAGCCACGGAAGAACCGGTGCTGGTAACGCAGGGATCTGTGGATCATATCGGGAACAGCTGGAACGTGAGATACCACGACGGCGAAGCCGCATACACTATCGGCATTTCCGAGGGGATCGTATCCATCGTGCGGGACGGCGAAGAGGATTACACCCTCATCCTGCAGGAAGGAAAGGAACACGGATTCGGCATAGAATCGCCGTACGGAAATATACCGCTGACCGTTATCCCGCGCATAGTGCGGAGCAAAGCAAATGCCGACGGACTGTCCGTAAGGCTGTCGTACGAGATAGCTTCGGGCGGCACGTCGCGCCGCTTCAGACTGTATATGGACTGCAGATACAACGACGATGCAAACTGAAACCCGGCGATCGCAAAGGACCCCAAAAGTTCGTCCGACTTTTGGGGTCCATTTCATTTTTTACCGAAGGTCATCGGATAGGATCTTTCTTTCCGGCAGAGCGCCCGGCACGCTTTTTCGGAAAAAACTCGCGTCCTGGTTTGGGATATCTGAATTTTCTCACATAATCTTCCGGAGAAAAATCGTACATCTCGCGCAGGCGCAGGAATATACCCGCGCATGCCCGCGTGTCGAAGAGCGCGTTATGATGCTTTTCGAGTTCAACGCCCAGCGTTCCCGCAAGGTTGGACAGTACGAGATCGCCTTTCACGTTAGTGCCGCAATAGTGTACCTTTCTGCCGAGAGTGACGGTACATATATACCTCATTTCCGGAAGCGGCATGTGTCTGTTCTCGAGCGCTTTCGCAAGCACCGTCAGATCGAATTCCGCATTATGCGCGATCACCGTGCGCTGCTCTATATATCCGGAGATCCGCTCCCACACGTCTTCGAAACGGGGCGCGCCCGCAACATCCCGCGGACGGATATGGTGGATGGACATGTTAAAATCCTCGAAGATGTCTTCCGGATCTACGAGCGTGTACCATTCGTCAGTTATTTTATCGTCGGTAAGCAGCAGCGTACCGATAGAGCATATCCCGTCGTTTTTGCTGTTCGGAGTCTCGACGTCGAGAGCTATATAGTCCATTCGGATACCTCATCCATTATATTTCCTGTTCTTAACAGCGGCAGACGGTATGCGTAAAACATACCGTCTGCCGATACAGCGACTGACAGATCAGCGCTTACTTTATGAGCGAGAACGCTCCCATTATCGGAAGCGGCGTATCCTTTTCCGTAACGGTATAAACAATGCCCATTACTGCCAGCACGAGCATGGCAACGTCGAACAAAGCCACCGCTATGGTAAAGATCATGCCGGCAACGCTGCCGACGAATACGCCTGCGAATATGCCGAAAAGCACGTTGCCGACAACGCCTACGATCAGCATGTTGAGCTGCTCGTTCGCACGGCGTTTGGCTTCGGCGTCATCCTTGTAAATGATGAGCGGGATAAAAAACAGTATCCAGATGATATACCCGAAAGCCATCACGAATTTACGCGCGGCTTCATCGCTGCCGTTATCCTTCTTCCCTCCGCCGTCTTTTCCGCCGTCATCCCGGACAGGAGCCGTGTCGTTTTCCCTCTTTTCATCAGTCCCGCCGTCGCGCTCCTCTTCCGGAGCGGCGTCCTCGGGTCTGTCTTTTTCTTCGTCGGACATTTCCGCACACCTCCTCTTTTTGATAAATCATAAACCCGATACGGATAAAAGTCAAGCGAAAAACGTAAAACCGCGTTTTTTGCCGTTATTTCGATCTCCGCTGTTGACATAAAACGCATCTTGTTATATAATATATAATACGAATGCAGCATGCAAAAATATGTTTGACGGACGGTAACGAAAAATGGCATTGAAACACATCCTGTTCGATATAGACGGTACTCTTATCGATACAAAGCAGGCGTTCCTCGGAGCACTGGATGCGGCTCTTGCGAGAAAGGGGATAAAATGCAACGATATACTCCCCTATTTTTCGCTGCCGCTCGCGGACGCGGTACGGGACTTCGGCTTTACCGACGAAGAATACCGCGAATGGAATTCGGATTATGCGGACAGACTGTCGAAAGCGCCTCTCTTTGCGGGGGTAAAGGAACTGATCGAAACTCTCTCCGGAAGAGTGCGTATGGCTGTCGTCACATCGCGCAAGCACGACATCGCTCACATAGGCCTCGAAGGCGCCGGTCTGCTCGGGCACTTTGACAGGATAATCGCCGCGGACGACGTCGAACATCCGAAGCCCGCCCCCGATCCCATGTTCGAATATGCGCGAGGCGCGGGCTGCGGAACGGACGAAATGGCGTTCATAGGAGATTCCGTCCACGACAGAGAGTGCGCGGAAAGCGCGGGCGTGAGATTCTTTGCTCCGGGATGGGCGCCTCTTCCCGACTCGCTGAAAAAGGATGCGATAAGCACGGACGGACTTATCTCCGAGACCGAACAATAGAAACGGTTCGCGCATACGGCGTGCACCATAACCCGGCATAAAGATCGGAACCGAAACGCGCGACGATACGAAATGACCCGCCGCGCATGAAAAACGATAAGGATAAAGACGGAAGATGGAAATAATACCGCAGAAAAACAGAGTTTACGACCCCGCTAAAGGCGAAAAATTCATATTCCTCAGCTATGCTCACGAGGATAACGAAAAAATAACGGCAGACATAGAGCTGATGGCACGATTCGGAGTAAGGTTATGGTACGATTACAAACTCGAATACGGAGACAGCTGGAAAAAGCAGGTGCGCGATACCATGAACATGGATAACTGCATCGCCCTGTGCTGTTACCTCGATGAAGATTCCGTTACGAGCGGCGCCGTGTGCTGGGAGGTGGAAACGGCTCTCGAAATAAAAAAGAAGCGGCCTGCTTTCGGGATATACTCGGTGAACATCGACGGCAGATCGGTATTCGAACTGCTGAAATCATCGGAAAAACGCATCCTCGAAGATCTGCGCGAACGGCATTACCGTCTTTTTCTCGACGCGTTCGACGAAGAGTCGCTGTTCTTCAGCCGCTCATCTGATCCGGCGAGCAGAAAGCACATCCATTCGATGATCGAGCAGTTTGAAAAAGCGGGTGCGCGCGATACGAAAATAAACTACTCCGCGCCCGAGGAATTCGCTTTCGTGCCCTTCCGCGACGGTATAAAGATAACAAAATATACGGGCGAATCCGCCTATCCGAACATACCCGCGGAGATAGCGGGAAAAAGAGTGCTCGCGCTCGGCATGGAGCTGTTCGCAAAAAACGACGAACTGCGCTCCGTCATGCTCCCCGAAGGCGTAGAGGACATCGAGGACAGATGTTTTGCCGACTGCGGTTCGCTCGAAAGCGTCAATCTGCCCGTTTCCATAAGGCGTTTATCATACGAAGCGTTCAGAGGCTGCACTTCCCTGCGCGCCGTAACGTTTCATAAACACGTCAGAGAAGTGGGAGATTACTGTTTCTACCTCTGCAAGAGCCTGCGCAGCGTGACGTTCGACGCGGGCTGCCATGACGTGACGCTGGGATTCAATTGCTTCCAGGAATGCGAAAGCCTCACGGAAGCGGTCATGCCGAAAAGCGCGGCGTATCTGCCGATGTACTGCTTCAACAAATGCGAATCGCTGGAAAGCATACATATGCCTGAGCGCATAACCGCCATGGCGGAAATCGTCGTACATAACTGCCCAAAACTCGCAAAACTGATATTTCCCGGCAGTCTGCCCGAAGGATACAACGGACGTATCGTCATGCACTGCGCATCGCTCGAACAGTTCATATGCAAAGACGGAGATCTGCCCGCAAACGCAAAAGCGGCAATAGCCGCCTCGGGCGCGCGCGTCCGCACGATACTTCCCGTTCCCGCCCCCGAATTCGACGAGACCGACATGACCGTATATTTCGAAGGCATCGCGGACGCATCCGGATATACGATCGAGATATCGGAAAAAGACGGCAGCGGCACTACCGCGGAAGAATTTGCAGTGACGCCTCTGCCTGCCGTAAAAAACGGAAAAAACGTATTGTCGTTCTCCGCGCGGCTGCACACCGACGAAAACGGCAAACAGACGATAGTCCCCGCTCCCGACAATTCGGAAGCGAGCGAATGCCCGTCGTTCACGTTCAAACTGCGAGCGGACGGATCCGGCGACCGTTACGACTCGGAATATTCCGCAGAATGTCTGTTTCATAACGGCAAAACCGACTTCATCGCCGGCAGCGATCCTTCCGTTCTCGCCGGATACAACGGATCGGACGAAAACGTCGTAATACCCGATCGTTTCGAAATCATAGGGAAAGGAGCGTTCAGATTCAACGACAGGCTGCGTTCCGTAACGCTTCCGTACAAGATAAAAGAAATAGGCGAAATGGCGTTCTACCATTGCACCAATCTCGAAAAGATAAACTGGGATCCTGACGGAGATCTCGAAAAAATAGGCGCGCACGCGTTTGCGTACTGCTCTTCGCTGGGCGATCTCAAATTTCCCAGAACGCTTTTCGAGATCGGTAAAGGAGCATTCGAGGTCTGCCCGCGCATTACCGTAGCGGATATGTCCGACTCCTATGTGGGCAAGATCGAAGAACTCGTTTTCCGCAGATGCATCAACCTGAAATACGTAAAATATGCGGGCAACATCAATTCCATACATGCCAAGGCGTTCAGAGGCTGCACTTCCCTGCTACCGGGAAAACTGCCCGCGGAACTCAAATCCATAGGAAGCACCGCGTTCTCATTCCTGATGGACGCGGAAGAGATCGTCCTTCCCGATTCCGTGCGCGACGTTGCGAGCGATTTCCTGTTCTATTCCACCGGGATCAAACGCATACGATTCGAAGGTACGCCTCGCAACTATAAGATAGACTGCGAAACGCTGCTGACTGCCGACGGCAAAACGGCGGTCACATTCCCCATCAATGCAGATGTAGGCGACTATACTCTGCCCGACGGAGTTTCCAGGATAGACACGAAAGCTTTCCGCGACATTGAAAATATGCGCACCGCCATACTCTGCGATACGCTGGAAGAAATAGCGGAAGAGAATTTTTCCTTCTGCTGGAACATCGAACGCATAGTGCTCGGCAAAAACGTAAAGAAGATAGCCGACGGCTGTTTCTCGCATAACCCAATGCTCAGGGAAATAGTGATAACGTCCGATACGCTGCCGGAAACGGGAAACGGGTGTTTTGAAAAGAACAGCGACGGTCTCGTCATAAAGTTCGGCGGCAAAGAGTATTCCGGGATGAGCGGCAAGCTCTCCGCATGGGAATATCTAATGTCCTTACAGACGGAGAGCAAATAAGAACCCCGCTGCCTCCAAAACGCATACCATATACAAAATACGGATATCCTCCCTGCCCGGTAAAAAGGCAGAGAGGATATTTTGTTTTGCCGTCCGTGTAGTATTATTTTACCTGAAAAGCGCGTCCGTTACGCTCTTGTCTGTTATCTTGTATCCGCAGCACGAAAGCAGATCGGACGCATAATCCATGAGCTGATAATCGTATTTGATGACATCTT
The DNA here is from genome assembly GCA_900555875.1 of uncultured Eubacteriales bacterium. Classification (GTDB taxonomy): domain Bacteria; phylum Bacillota; class Clostridia; order Christensenellales; family Pumilibacteraceae; genus Protoclostridium. Next base: position 2,487 of record USNB01000016.1, on the reverse strand, counting down.
CTGCCGCCGGAGTCGTCCCACGGCACTTTGCGGCATACTCCCGGTATTCCTTAAGTCCTTCAAATGTCGTGAGGTTACCATGCCTGCGGCGGCGCATAAGTTCCGTCTTATCCGAATGCACGGCTTCGTACTTCGTCGCAGGGATATATCCGTTGCATATCATATACGCATTCCAGCGCTGATGTTCCTGCATTGCATAACGCGCGCGGATCGTATCTTCCTTGAACACGCAGTCGCCGTAATCTATGGTCCTTCTCGAACCGTTACAGTATTCCGGCTCATCGCCTGCGAAGTAGCGTTTATTGAATTCTTCCGTCCTGTCCGGACAATCGGTTTCGGCGGGAACGTAATCGTATCCAAGCAGATTCAGCTTCATGCGTAGCGACAGACAGGCGTATGCGTTGGATTCGCGCTGCACCTGCACCCATTTTCCGTACCACTTTTCCTTTGCCTTGCGAACGATATCCTCTTCCGTCATGCCTGCGTCTGCGCCCTCTTCCGAATAGCGCACATGCCTGCGCATCGCCATCAGCTCGGTGCGTTCGCGCGTTATTTTATCGACGTTATACACCACCTCGTCCTCTTTGCCGAAGACTCTGAACGCCCCGGAATATCCCGTATCCGCTTCAACGACGCTGCGTGCAAACTCTCCGTCGCGTATCTTGACGAAAACGTACGTGAAACCGTCTATATCCCATTCACGCAGCTTCGCCGATATCTTTTCCGCAAGATCGAGGTTCTCCATATCGGAGCCGAACGCTATTACGACATAATTATATGCGCGGCGACCGGGCTTGGGACGGAGTTTGGAATAAAGATCGATATAGAACGCCCGGGAATTTATATCCTCCTTAAAAAAGTGATCTTCCACCGGTTCTATATCGGAGGGAAAGGGCGGCAACTCGAAATAATCGTCCTTTGAAACGAACGTATAACCGGTCATGGCATTGAAGTATCTGTGATAATTGTGATTGAGGTTCTTCTCTCCCGAAGAGTCCTTTTTATCGAAGATCCAGTACGAGACCGGCTTCATCGCGTATTTTCCGTCCGCGACCGTCATGAGCTGATCGTTTTCCACCGACGTCAGGAAAAGCTGTAAATTGGATTTGCCGAACCCGATATATGCCACATTGACGTCCACCTCGGGTTTCACTGCCGCGACCTCCGTATCTATCTCATCCGTCATAAAGCGCGTTATGGGATATTTATCTATGAAATCCACCGCTGTCATACGGTATTTCCCGATATAACGTATCATCCCTTTCGTGCGCTCTTCGTAGCGAAGAAAGGCGGAAGCGCAGCTCGGATCGCCGAACGTATACGCCGAAAAACGCATATCGCCGAGAGCTTCTCCTTTCTTTTCGGCATTGCCGATAAATGCGCATATACGTTCGAGGTATATCAGATTTTTCTGATCGTTGCCCGTATTGACGATGACCATCATCTTTTTGCTTCCGCGGCCCAGCTTTGCGAGTATCGAGGCGAGATCGCTGTCCTCGTTGATACGCATCAGGCTTTTACCCGAAAGATATATCTCGTCGGTCTGATCGGAATCGGGATCGCCGAGCAGTACGGCATGCGCGTCCTTGCCCACCGATCTGAGTATGCAGATATTGTTCCTGCCCTCTCCTACCACGACATAAAGCGGTTTGACCGACGATCTCCCGATAAAAAGCCGTACGCGGTTGATGAGAAATCTGCCTGCAACGGAGAACGTGAACATCACGGCGTTGCATGCTATCGCAACATACAGGATCACCATAACGACGCAATAATATACGTTTGCGTCCATGAGAACGGAAAATGAAGCGTTATCGAATTTGAATACGACCAATTCCACGCTTGCGCCTATGGCAAGCAATATAGACCCGATGATACTGTTGCCTGCGGCGTAATACGCGAGTACGCCCATGGGTATGGCTATGAAGTATATTATCGCGAACTGTCCGTACCTGAATCTGCGCAGATACTGCAATCGACCGCGCGGGCTTGACGATATCAGCCGATACGCAACGTAGCCGACGAGCAGCAACGTCAGCACAAGGCAGACAGTGGTAACGATATTGACCGCAAGCTCCGAAATGTCCGGAGCACCGCTTTCCGGCATCGTATTTTCCTCCGTGGTATCCGTTTTGTTACAGTATACCACTCCGACGGCGCAATGTCAATACGCCGCGCCATACTTAAACATATCGCCGCCGACCGTCACTTCCGAACGATATGATCCGAGATCGCACGCATCGCTCGCCGGCTTTCTTTCAGGAAAGGAGCTATATACGGAAAATCGTGAAACATCCCTTCAAACTCAAGAACGGTCACTTCCGCGCCCGCCCGCTCCATGCCCGAAGCCACCATGCGGTTGTCGCTTTCGCTCGTCTCATATTCCCCGCACACTATGAGCATGGGCGGAAAGCCGCGGAAATCGGCATAAGCCGGCGAAAGATACGGATCGCGCACATCGTTCGAGCCGGCATACGGAGTGCGACG
>USNB01000015.1 GCA_900555875.1 uncultured Eubacteriales bacterium | reverse complement strand
GGGATACGCTGGGCGATGTTCGTGTTCGGACTTATAGTTTCGGCTGTGTGCTGCGTCGCTCTCGTATTTTCCGTGCGTTCAGGAAGAAAGCGTAAACTTCTTCCCGAAGGCGCGGAGTACCGCCGCAAAGATTCGCTCATGAGCAAGCCCGAGCTGGAACTTTACCGCACGTTGTGCGGTATGCTCGCGCCGGCGCGTTACGCTGTCCTCCCGCAGATCGCTCTCGTATCCGTTATAGATAAGATCAAAGGAGGGGGATTCCGCAACGAGCTGTTTCGCGTCGCGGATTTCTGCATCGCCGACGCCCGTACTTTTGCGCCTCTTTTGCTCATAGAGCTGAACGATTCTTCTCATAACCGCGAAGAACGCCGTCTGCGCGACGATAAAGTCGCCGCGCTATGCGAGGCGGCAGACCTGCCGGTGGTCACCTTCGGCATGAACGACGGAGCGTCCGCGATCCGTTCCGCGCTGAGAAGATATCTTTGACGCGGGACGCCGGGCTGCGCGCGGGCAGAGTGAAGTCTTTTCGCTGCGGGCGGCGGATCCTGCCGCTGCGCTGCGGGCGGAAGATCTCGGAACGCCTGGGCGGAAAAGCGACTGACGGATCTTTCAGAACTGAGGAAAAGCCTTCCCGTTAAGGGGAAGGCTTTTAACGTGCATCGCGAGTATCGTACCGCATGCATCCCGTCCGCCGGACGGATCACTTTGCCGTCGTTTTCTTCGTCGCTTTCTTTGTTGCGGTCTTTCTTGCGGTCGTCCTTTTCTTTGCCGCGGGCTTGGCGGCTTTCTTCATTGCGTCATACGCTTTTGCGCACGGATTTTCGAGAGTTTTATCGCACATGGCGCAGAATTCGAAATCTCCGCAGAGATCATGACCTGCCTGTTCGCTTTTGAGCCACTTATCTACGTCGAGTTCTGCCTGCTTTTTTGTAAGAGCCATTTCCTCATCCTCCTTACGATTTTCGTTTGTGATACCATGATTATATTATCATCGGTCAAAAAAGTCAAGAAAAGGGAAGGATAAGTCTGCGATCGCGGTCAACTCGACATGAAAGTGTTATGTTATGAGCATATAATTGAATATGCGCGGCCGTCCGGACGGCGCCGAAAAAATTTTGAAAAATCCGATGAAAACATTTGACAAAGGAAATCGAAGCGTATATAATACGGATATGAAAGCAAAGGTGCTGACGGGATTATCCCCGTTAGTGCCTTATTTTATTTCCGGGGCGGGGTCCGAGGGAAGACAAGGCAGGCGCCCGTTCCGTAAAAATCGATAAAAGGAGCAACAAAGCAATGAACGTACCCGAACTTTTCGGAAGCATGGTATTCAACGACGGTGAAATGAAGAAGAGACTCACACCGGAGACCTACAAAGCGCTCAAGTCTACCGTTTCGTCAGGTGCGGCGCTGTCGTCCAAACTTGCGGACGAGATCGCCGAAGCGATGAAGCAGTGGGCGATAGAAAAAGGCGCGACGCATTTTACGCACTGGTTCCAGCCGATGACCGGTCTTCCTGCGGAAAAGCATGACTCTTTCATCGATCCTCAGCCGGGCGGTTCGGTGATCATGACGTTCAAGGGCAAGGAGCTGATCAAGGGCGAGCCCGATGCGTCGAGCTTTCCGTCGGGCGGCATGAGAGCCACGGCGGAAGCGCGCGGATATACCGTATGGGATCCGACGAGCTATGCGTTCGTCATCGGCACCACGCTTTATATCCCGACATGTTTCGTATCGTTCACCGGAGAAGTGCTCGACAAAAAGACGCCGCTCCTGCGTTCGATGGACGCGCTCAGCAAAGTGGCGACTAAATTCGCGAGACTGTTCGGCGTCGAATGCAGCCGCGTGAACTGTACGGTCGGCCCCGAGCAGGAGTATTTCCTCATAGACAGGGATCTTTATAATTCCCGTAAGGATCTCCGCTACACGGGCAGGACGCTTTTCGGCGCCGAGCCGCCCAAAGGTCAGGAGCTTGAGGATCAGTATTTCGGTTCCATCCGCACCCGCGTCATGGCGTTCATGGAGGACGTCGACGAACAGCTGTGGAAGCTGGGCGTGTCCGCCAAAACGAGACACAACGAGGTCGCGCCTTCGCAGCATGAGCTTGCGCCCGTGTACTCGTCCGTCAACGTGGCGACCGATCACAACCTTCTGACGATGGAAGTGCTTAAGAAGACCGCTGAGCGTCACGGTCTCGCGTGCCTGCTGCACGAGAAGCCTTTCAAGGGCGTGAACGGCAGCGGCAAGCACGACAACTGGTCGATATCCACCGATACGGGAGTCAATCTTCTCAATCCCGGCAAGGATCCGGCGAACAATCTTCTGTTCCTTTCCACGGTGGCTGCGGTCATAAAGGCAGTGCACGAACATTCCGATCTGCTCCGTCTGTCCGTCGCGACTGCGGGCAACGATCACCGTCTGGGTGCGAACGAAGCTCCTCCCGCCATCATCAGCGTATATCTCGGCGATCAGCTTACCGATATATTCGACGCTATCGAAGCGGGCAAGAAATATAAGAGCGGCGCGACGGCGAAGGCTGCGGTGGGCGTTTCCGCGGTACCCGATTTCATCAAGGACAATTCTGACCGCAACAGAACGTCGCCCTTCGCGTTCACGGGCAATAAATTCGAGTTCCGCGCTCTCGGCAGCTCGCTCAATATCGCGTGCCCCAACATGATGATCAACGTCGCGGTAGCCGACGCCATGGAGAGCATGATAGAAGTGCTCGAAAAGGCAAAGCCCGACGATTTCGAAAAGACCGCGCGCAAGCTCATAAAAGAGACATATCTCGCGCACAAGGCGGTAGTATTCAACGGCAACAACTATTCGGACGAGTGGATAAAAGTGGAGAGCAAGAAACGCGGCCTCCCCGAGATCAAGTCCACGCCGGACGCGCTGCCTTATTATACCCGTCCGGAGAATGTCGCGCTGCTTTCGCGCTACGGAGTGCTGACCGAGCGCGAGTGCGAGGCGAGAAAGGAGATACTTCTCGAGCAGTATGCGAAAGTCATCAATATCGAAGCGTATACGATGTATAAGATGACCGCGAAGATGATCCTTCCCGCATGCGTGGAATTCATGAACGTGCTTTCCGAATCGGTGGGGAAGAAGAAGGATCTGAACATGAGCTACGACTACGAGGGAAGCGTGCTTTACAAGGCGAGCAAGCTCGTGGACGAAGCATATGCCAAGAACAACAAGCTCGAGGAGCTGAGAAGGACGGCGGCAGGCATGACGGACGTGGAGAAGCAGACCAAATATCTGCACGACGTAGTGCTCGCCGAGATGGAGGAACTGCGCGAAGTGATCGATTCGCTCGAACTTCTTTGCAGCTCCGATTACTGGCCTCTTCCTTCCTACGGCGATATGCTGTTCTACGCCGACTGATAAATTTCCGATATCCTCGGATAGATGTTAAGAGGAAATAAAGGGGAACGTATTTCCGAACAACTTTATCAGGAGGATAAATAAATGTCACTGGATTCATTGATCTTCAATATCGATGGCAGCGGCGGCATTTGGTTCTTGATGGGAGCGGCGTTGGTGTTTTTCATGCAGTGCGGCTTCGCCATGGTAGAGGCGGGCTTCACTCGAGCGAAGAATGCCGGCAACATCATCATGAAGAACCTTATGGACTTCTGCATCGGTACTGTGGTGTTCGTACTTCTCGGATATTCTCTTCTGGTAGGACAGGATGCCGTAGGCGGATTTATAGGCGTACCGCAGACGCTGTTCTCGATGGAAGAGTCCGAGCTTCCGAACTTCTTCTTCAACCTGATGTTCTGTGCCACGGCGTCAACTATTGTTTCCGGAGCTATGGCGGAAAGAACGCGTTTCCTCGCATACTGCGTATACAGCGGTATCATCAGCCTCTTCGTATATCCCATCGAAGCCGGCTGGGTGTGGGGCAACGGCTGGCTGGCGGAGCTCGGATTCCATGATTTCGCCGGTTCGACCGTCATACATATGGTCGGCGGTCTGTCCGCACTCATAGGCGCGGCGTTCCTCGGCCCCCGCATAGGCAAATATACCCGCGATGCGAGCGGCAAAGTGACGAAAGTCAACGCTATCCCCGGCCACAGCCTGACGATAGGCGCTCTCGGAGTATTCATTCTCTGGTTCGGCTGGTACGGGTTCAACGGAGCCGCGGCGACGAGCACTTCGCAGCTTGCGCTCATAAGCGTCAACACGACGATCTCTCCGGCTGTCGCGACGGTGACCACCATGATCTTTACGTGGATCATGAACAAGAAGCCGGACGTGTCCATGTGCCTCAACGCGTCCCTTGCGGGACTTGTCGCGGTGACCGCTTCCTGCGATACGGTCACTCCGTGGGCGGCTGCGATCATAGGTATCGTTTCCGGTTTCCTTATCGTGGGAGCTTGCAATTTCATAGATCAGAAGCTCCATGTGGACGACCCCGTCGGCGCAGTAGGCGTGCATTTCGCGAACGGCGTATGGGGCACGCTGGCGACCGGACTGTTTGCGACCACCGCTCCGTTCAACGGAGTGGAAGGCGCGGGCGACGGCTTGTTCTACGGCGGCGGAGCGTTCTTCGGCGTCCAGCTCCTCGGCATGATCACGATACTCGCATGGACCGCGTTCTGGATGGTGGCGACGTTTGCCGCGATCAAGTACGTTCCCAAGGCGATGGGCTTCTGCAAGGAAAGCAACGGTCTGCGTGCGGCGGCATCTCATGAAGTAGCCGGTCTGGATATCTCCGAGCACGGTCTTGCTTCCGCTTATGCGGATTTCCTTCCTTCCGCTCCCGTATACGGCGAGAGCGACGGCCCTGCCGATCTTTCGGGAGTGACGCCCGTCAGCATCGGTCCCGCAGCGGGCGAGAAGTATACGAAGATAACCGTCATCTGCAATCAGGACAGACTGCCCACGCTGCAGGATACCATGGCGGAGATCGGCGTGCAGGGCATGACCGTCATGCCTGTCATGGGGTGCGGCGTGCAGAAGGGCCACACGGCGCAGTATCGCGGCGTAAAGAGCGCGATCAATCTGATGCCCAAGGTACAGGTAGATATAGTAGTTTCGGTCGTCGATCCCGGTCTCGTGGTCGCAGCGGCGCAGAAAGCGCTTAACACGGGCAACGTCGGCGACGGTAAGATATTCGTTTCGAGCGTGGAGGACGTCATGCGCGTCCGCACGGGGGAGAGAGGCGTAGCCGCTCTCGACAACGAAGCGAAGTAAAAAGCCCCTTTATTCCCTCTTTGGCGGGTCACATTCCGTCCGCTGGGTGCGGCGGGGTGTGCCCGTCATATTTTTTGAAAACACAAGGAGAGTGACGCATATGGCGGAAAGGCATTCGAAACAAATACCGTGCGACAAGCGAGGAAATCCGATCGTCCCGTCCGACGTCAGCTGGCAGAAGGCTGTCGGCAGGGCGGCTGCGCTCATCCCTCTGGGAGCGGTGCTGCTGCCTCTCGGATTGGTGCTTTATAACTTCGTACAACTGCCGGAAGATCTCAATATATTCTCGATATCGTTCGGGTTGATCGCCGCATTCGGATTGCTCTTCGTTCTCTTCGGCGCTGTGATACTCGTTCTCGGACTGCGTGCGCGGGCGAAGGCCCCTTCTGCGGAAGAGACCGAACGGCGCGCCAAAGCGGAAGGAGAGAGGGCATACGCGAAGGTGACCTCCGTCGAAACGAAGCTTCGCCGTACGCCTGAAGGCAGCCGCCGCATGGTGCGCGTGCGTGCCGAATACGACGACAGGTTATACCGTTACAGGCGCAAGTTCGTTTCCGAATGGTCGGAAGCCCCCGCGCCCTCGGCAGGCGACAAAGTCCGGGTATATTATTTCCCGGACAGCAACCTCGGCTATTACGTGGAACTCGGTACGGAATGACGGACGCCTCCGGTCGCAAGCGATCGGAGGTCGTTCTTTTTTGAGCCGCATGGCGTGTTTTATCCGCTAAAACCTTGACAAAAAGGGGCGCTCGGTGTATTATAATACCGTAAAGCCGCGCTTGCCGCGGCAAGCGCAGACGATCGTAACGGCATCAGCCGCCTGCGCCCGCTTACAGGGTGCATTACGGGCGGCGGCTTTCGTATTATCCGGGAACGGTCAGTCGTACTTTCTGTCCTCGTCCGTCTCTCCGGAATAATTGACCCGGCGGGTGGGATCTTCGGGGAGAACGGGAGCTGTCTTTTCTTTACTGCGTTTGCGTTTCATACGAATATTATGTGCGTGTTTGCCGCCCGTTCATGCGCGGCGAAAGGAGACATTCAAATGGATATCAACACTGCTCTCGACGAGCTGCTCGCATACGCGAAGGATAAGCTGCTCCTCGACGAATTGGACGAGATATGCGTCCGCAACGCCGCGCTCGGCATGCTCGGCGCGACCACATACCGCCCCGGCGATCCCGACACGGCAAAGGCGGAGAGCATGACGGAGCCGTCCTCGCTCGTCGGCGCAGTCACGGATGCTGCCGTCGCGGCGGGGCTGATAGCTCCGGACGCCGCGGAAAAGACGGGCAAACGTCTGCTCGAAGCCGTATCGCTCAAGCCCTCGGCGCTGTGCGACATGTATAACGAAGCGGGAGGCGCGTCGTCGCCGAAGGCGAAGGCGTTCCTCGCCGATTACGTCAGGGCGAGCGGTTTCGGCAAGTCGTCCAATCCGGCATTCGTCGAGGAAGTGACGGAAGACGGCGTGTCCGTAAAGGCTGCGGGCGAAGGCAGGGAAGAGCTCATAGGCGTTTATCTCGCCATCGACGAGCTTATATATTATGCGGAAAACAATCTTCTTCTCGACGAGTATGATTTCGATCACGTTCGCCGCGAGATATGCAATATCATCGGGCTTGACAGCTACGCGCCGCAGGAGATAGATTACGAGAAAGTGGACGCGCTCGACCGTCCCGACGAGCTCATCACCGCGCTCACTGACGTAGCGAGCGGGCTGGGGCTTATATCCGCCTCCGATGCGGACGTCATTGCGGACAGGGTTATGGGCGCGCTCAGCCTGCTCCCGAGCGAGATAAACGAGATATTCGGTTCTCTCGGCGGCAAAAAGGCGACGGATTTCCTTTACGATTACTGCGTCAGAAACGGTTACGTGAGAAAGACTGCGCTTGAGCGCAACATCCGTTTCAAGTCGGGTTACACCCGTCTCGGACTTGAAATAACGATAAACAAGGCGCGCCCCGAGTATGCGAGCGCCGAGGCGGCGAAAGCAGGCAATACGCCGGAAGGCGGCTATCCAGAGTGCTCTATCTGCGCGGACAACGAGGGCTGGGCGGCAACGGGTAAGAGCGCGCTCCGTACCGTGCGCCTCACTCTCGGCGGAGAGGAATGGTTCTGGCAGTATTCGCCATACGGTTATCTCGGCAAGCACGGTATCGCGGTGTCCCTCGAGCACAAACCCATGCGGGTCACGGACGACACCGTGATCAAGCTCATGGATTTCGTGGATATGTTCCCGCACTTCTTTATAGGCTGCAATGCGGCGCTCCCCGGCGCGGGCGGCAGCGTGCTTTCGCACGACCATTTCCAGGGCGGCGAGGAGATGCTCCCCATATCCAGAGCCAAAGCCAAGTATCGTCTGACTTATCCCAAATATCCGCTCGCCGAGATAGAGGTGCTCGATTGGTACGACTCTGTCATCCGCGTGACGTCGCAGTCCCGCCAGGTCATGAAAGAGATCGCGTCGGACATACGCCGAGGCTGGGAGAGTTACTCCGATCCCGAGCGCGGCATAATCGCGGAGGACGGCAGCGGCAGACATAACGCCGTATCCATGACCATGCGCAAGATAAGCAACGGCAGATACTGCCTCGATATAACGCTGCGCTCCAACGTGTGCAGCAAGCAGTATCCGGACGGAGTGTTCCATACTCATCCCGAATACCGCGCGCTCAAGAAAGAAGCCAACGGTCTGCTCGAGGCGCAGGGCTTGTTCGTCCTGCCCGGACGCGTGGACGGCGAGATGTCAAAGCTGACCGAGTGCCTTGTCGAAAAGCAGCCGCTTCCCGATGACATGAAGGATTACAAGCTCATATACGACGAGATAATCGCGGAGAACGGCACGGACATGACAAAGGTGGACGCCGGGATATACATCAAAGAGGAGTTCGGCTCCGTGTGCGAACGTATACTCGGCAATATCGCGGTATTCAAAACGCCTGAAGAGACGGCAGGCTTCCTTGAAGGGCTGGGTAGCTTTTCGGCGAAATAACGAAAAACCGGACGGGACGTCCGGGTGGGGGTGAATATATGACGGCAAAAGAGCAGAAGTTTCTGTCACTGTTCGCGGATGCGGCGCGGCAGGATCTTCCGGGGAGCGGTGACGCTTTCCTCCGCGCGATGAGCGGTCTCGTCAGACACGATTTTATGTCTGCGGTACTTGCTTGGGAATATTTCCTGTCCGAGCGCGATATCGCCATGAATAAAGACAAGGCGCTTGCGGGATTGCTTACGGACGGAGTGGAAAAGATATTCGAAGCGCAGGCGGCGTCGCGTTTCGTCAGACTGCTTACGGACAGCGCTCCTGTCCGCGACGCGATCTATCGTCGCAGCGCGACCGCGCTTTCCCGTCCCGAGACCGCGGGATATGCCGCGCAGATGCTTCTTTCCGGCAGAGATGCGGAGAGCGAGGAGCTTATGAAGAGCGCCATGAAAAATCCATCCGGCGGATTCGGTCCGTTTATGAGCGCTGTGGTCGACAGGCTCATCATAGAGCTGTCGAAGAAGAATCCGTCCCGCCCGTCGTTCCCTAAAAAACTCGCGGCGCACGTGCTTGCGTTTTCCGAGAAGATAAAGGGACCCGAAAAGGCGTTCATCGCTCAGAGGATAAGAGAATTGTAAAAATATATCAGAATTTCCCGCATTGAAGTGCGGCGGCAGAATGCGTTCGTCATTTATGACGGACGCTTTTTTCTTATGTCCGGAATGTCCCATCACATTATTCCATGCCGGGCCGTATGCGCAAAAAGAGTGATGAAAATGTGACAGTGACGATGAAAGGTCAAGAATTGTCCAAATCCGGGCAATAAATGTCTTGCAATCAGGGGGGGGGTGATAGTATTTAAATGTACCTGCAAGGTATATATCTTTCCATCGGAGCGAGGCAGAGGACGCCGGCTCCGAAACCGTAACGACAGCGCGGAGGGGAAAAACGCGCATCGGCTGCCGGTCGATCGCCGGCGGAAAGATGATGAGTACGGTTTCAACGGCGCATGTCGCATGTAAAATGAGGGGCGGCGTCGGGGAAATAGAATACCATAGGAGGTAAAAGAAATGAAAGAAGGGAGAAAATGCAGAAGAGCAGGACTTCCGCGTCTGTTTATCGTCGCGATAATAGCTGTTCTCGCTCTTGCCCTCATTTTCCCGGTCGCAGCCGCAACGTCGGCTCGGGCGGCGAATATGATGGAAACTCCTACGCTTGACAGGGAAGGTATGTTCGACAACCCCTTCACCAGCCTCGAAGAAGCGCTCGAAGCCGCTCGGGCGAAGCACGAGGAAGTGGTGGACGAAGGTACCGCTCTGCTCAAGAACAACGGACTTCTGCCGCTCAAGGCAGGTTCGACGGGAAGCACGAAGGTAACGGTGTTCAACTCCGCTCCCGCGCTTGTCGAAGGTCTTGAAGGCGTAGGCTTCGAAGTGAACGACGTCTCGCCGCAGACCAATACGTCGCTCGGACAGGAAGGCTCGGGCAATCAGGGCGTCATAACGTCGCTGACCAAAGAGCAGGAGAGATCGATCGACAGGTATAACGACGTTGCGATAGTCCGTATCTTCAGAACGGCAGGCGAGGCGAACGATGTCAGCACGGGCCGCAGCCTTACGGGTAACTCAAAAGAGAACTTCGGCGACATCAAATGGGTAGATGATGAAGGTGAAGAAGTGGAGTGGACCAAGGAGGCCTATGAGGCAGGAACGATCCACGAAGCCTGGCCGGACGGAACTCCCAAGGGCTGGGATCACGAGAACCTCACTCCCAATCAGCCCAAGGCAACGTATACCGACATCAATAACGAGGCTGCGCGCGACACCTCTCCCGTCCGTCACGGTCTTATGATGACGGCGAACGAGGAGAAGATGATCCAGCTCGTCAAACAGCACTTCGATAACATCGTCGTCGTATACGATTCCATAACTCAGTTCGAGCTTTGGGATCTCGAGCATGATGACGACATCGACGCGATAATCCACAGCGGCAGGATGACGAACACGTCGATCAACAACCCGTCGCTCTGGGCAGGCCGCGGCATCGCGCGCGTCATAGCGGGCGAAGTCAATCCCTCGGCACATCTCGTCTCTCAGTGGGATCGTGATATGACGGCGGACCCGACCTGGCAGAACTTCGGCGATAACTTCCAGATGGACAGCTCGACGACGTACATGTACTCGGACGGCACCTCGACGGGTTCTCAGACGAGAGCTTCCGTCGGCGGCGGCACGGGTCTGCACGGCGTGGACTACGAGGAAGGTATCTACCTCGGATACAAGTATTACGAGACCTATTGGTACGAGACCATGCAGGGCAACACCGCCGAGTCCGTTGACAAAGGCGTGTACAGCGAAGCGAATCAGACTAAGGCGGACGAATGGCATGACGCCCATGTGACGTATCCGTTCGGCTACGGCCTGAGCTACACCGATTTCGATTACGAGCTCGTGGGCGTGTCCATGGCGGGCGGCAGCGAGATGACGGACGGCGGCACCGTACAGGGCAGCGAATTCGCTTCCACGGCGGATACCGCGGCTAAGGTCAAGACGCTCAACGTCACCGTTAAGATCACCAACGTCGGCAACCGCGGCGGCAAGGCGGTCGGACAGATCTACGTCTCCGCGCCTTACATCGACGGCGGCGTCGAAACGCCTTACGTCAAGCTCGTCGGCTTCGACAAGACGAGATATCTCGAGCCGGGACAGAGCGACACCATGGTCGTTCCCGTTCAGGTGCAGGATATCGCATCCTTCGATTACGACGGTAAAGCGGGCATTGCGGATTACACCGGCTATGTCCTTAACGAAGGCGAATATACGCTCCGCCTCATGAACTCCTCCAGCGAGCTTCTTGCAAAGAGGATGGGCGATGAAGAGAGCGGCGCGAACTACTACGACGAATTCAAGTTCACGATAGATAACGACAGCAACCCCGAGACTATATCCAACGTCGCGCTGACGCAGGACGACTTCAGCGGCAATGTTGTGGACGCTATATTCTCCACCCCTAACACGAGGGAATACACCATCCGCGACGGCAATATCATGGCAGACGGCGAGTCCGGCATGACGATAATGTCCCGCAGCGACCTCGACGGCACGTTCCCCGAGGCTCCCACGATCGACGACCTCAAGCTCGACGACAACTACATCGACGACTATGTGAGAGGCGACCTCGGCTTCGTGGCAGGCTACACGAGAGCGCGCTCGGAGAGCGGACTTACGACTGCTAAGGAAGATTATGAGCTTCCTAAATTGAATAAAGAAAAAGCATGGTACTACGACGCTGAGAAGGGCGATTACGACTACCGCGACAGCGAGGACGATCCCTGGTTCATCAGCGAGGAAGAGTTCGCAAGAGTGGCGGCAGATTGGACGCAGGCTTCCCAGTCCGTGCGCGACAATGATACGACGGGCGCGGGCGCGGAGACCAAACTGCGCGAGATGTCCGGCGTACCTCTGTACATCGACGGCGAGATCAATCCCGAGTGGGATGCGTTCATGAACCAGCTGACATACCTCGAGCTTCAGATCATCGCAAGCTGCGGTAACAGCGCGCTCGCGCGTATCGACGCTATCGATAAGAATCAGAGCGCGGCAAGGGACAACACCAGCGTGCTTTCCAGCATCTATCACTGGGGCGATCAGCCGCTGCTCTCCCGCACGTGGAACCTCGAGCTTTGCGCCGATCACGGCGAACTGACCGCACAGTACGCGGCGTTCGGTAACAGAGCTCCCACCGGTTGGTGGTCGCCCGGCTGCAACCTGCAGCGCTCGCCCTTCAGCGGACGTAACGGCGACTACTACGGCCAGGATGCGTTCCAGGCAGGCATGATCATCGCTGCAGTCGTAGAGGCTGCGGAGGCGAACGGTCTCGCATGCTGGATCAAGCACTTCGTGCTCAACGATCAGGAGACCAACAGAAACGGTTACAGCCTCTTCACGTGGGGCGACGAGCAGACCTTCCGCGAGAACTACTTCATGTATCCTCAGAAGGCTATGCAGGAAGGCGGCGCCAAGGGTTACATGCAATCCTTCGCTCGTATCGGCGGCGTGGTATTCGCTTACAGCTATGAGGCGAACACCGTGCTCACGAGAGAGCAGTGGGGCTGGACGGGCATAGGCGTCACCGACATGCTCCTCGGTCACAGCGGCAACGGATATGACGTTCCCGACGTCGCGGGCAACCTCTTCGAAGCGGAGGCTCTCGGCAAGACGGGCAACGCGTGGAACACTCCCGACCAGACCAAGAACTGGGGCGTCGACAATAACGGCAGGATGTCGTCCAACAAGCCCGTCACGCTCGATCAGCTTGTCCGCGGCACGCACGGTCTGCCCGACGGAACGCAGTCCAGGAGCAGCATCTTCACGGACGGCGCATATGTCAACACCATCAACTGCTATGACGCTGAGACCAAGACCGTCAAGGTCAAGACCGGTTTCGCGGATGTAGGCAATAACCCCGCTTCGGGCATATGGTCCGAAGAACTCGGAGAGAACGGCGGCGTATATCTCGAGAACGAAAAGGGCGCTTCCGCTACCGGCGAAATGACGGACAGCGGACGCAACCAGTGGTATCATGTCAGACTGACCGCCATGTACGCTTGCTACGAGTCGGCTAACAGCCGCGGCAATCAGAACGGCATGCTCGTCAACGACAATACTAACGAACTTCGTAACTATCACGGCACGACCGCCGACATAACCGGACTGTCACAGGGTACGGCAATGAATGGATTCAGCGTGGCTATCGAGGACGAGACCTACGATAATACGGTGGTATACTCGGTAGTGGAAGGCGAGCTTCCCGCAGGACTCAGCCTCGACGCTTCGAAGGGTGTGATCTCGGGTACGCCGACGGCGGCAACGAGCGAGCCTACGACGGTCGTCGTCGAGTGCCGCGTGGCTAACTACCTCTACGGCAACAAGACGGTCACCATCGCTCCCATCTCGTCCGTCATCTCGATGAGCTCCTCGACGGCTACGGTCGGCAAGGCGTTCAGCGCTACGCTCGGCTGCACGCTCCAGGGCGACACGACGTACGCGATCGAAGGCACGCTTCCCGCGGGACTGACGTACTCCGACGGCGTGATCAGCGGTACGCCTCTGTACACCGGCAATTACGACTTCACGGTCGTAGCTACCGTTGACAGGGTCGCTTACTCCACCGATATGAGCATAAGCGTTACCGCGAGCGGCATGACGGAGGCAGACGTGCAGGCGATAGTGGATGCGGCTATGAGCGGCGTTCTCACCGAAGCGCAGGTAGACGCTCTCATCGATGCGGCGCTCGCCGATTACCTGACCGAAGAGCAGGTACAGGCGCTCGTCGACGCAGTGGAGAGCGGTCTGACCCAGTCCGAAGTGCAGTCGCTCATCGATCAGGCTACGAGCGGATATCTGACCGAGGCTGAAGTCAACGCTCTCATCGAGGCTGCCATGGGCAGCGGCGAAGAGGACGGCGGCTGCGGCAGCGCAGTGAGCCTCGGCATAGCGGGTATTCTGCTCCTTGCCGCAGTGCTCCTGCCCGTGTGCATCGTCAAGGCAGTCAGGAAAAAGAATGACTGATCGCCGATGACCGGATAGGCGAAATTAGAAAGATCGTCCACAGCCGGCACTTCCATGCCGGCTGTGGGTGGTCATATAAACAAAATTCCGGAGGAAAAACAATGAAAAAGACCATCAAAAAATTTGCGGTCGTTCTGCTCACCCTTATGCTGCTTACCGTGTTTGCGTTCACCGCTGCTGCATGCGGAGAATCCGATGAACCCGGTCCGGGACCCGGGCCCGAGCCCGAACCTTCGGTGACGGAGTACACCGTGACGTTCGATAACAATTATCCGAACGCTCCCGCGGCGACTACGGTCAAAGTGGAAGAGGGGAAACAGGTCGCCGAGCCGGAGACTGATCCCGCGCGCGCCGGTCATGATTTTACGGGCTGGTACACGACAGCCGCAGCGACGACCGCCTATGATTTCGGCTCTGCCGTGACGGCTAATCTCACGCTCTATCCCGGATGGGCGGCGCATGTGACGGTCACGT
>USNB01000014.1 GCA_900555875.1 uncultured Eubacteriales bacterium | reverse complement strand
AGGATCTGCCTGATCGTAGGAGGAGAGGCGGACGGCATTACCGACGAAGTGAAGAGCAAGTGCGACAAAATATTATCCATACCGATGACGGGGGATATCGAATCGCTCAATGCGGCGGTAAGCGGAGCCGTATTGATGTATGAAATAAACCGCAAAAGATCATACGAGAATAAACAAGTGAGGTAATTAATATGTCCGGACATTCCAAGTGGCACAACATACAGCAGGCAAAAGGTAAGGCTGACGCGGCAAGGGGCAAGATCTTCACAAAAATAGGAAGAGAGATCGCCGTAGCCGTCAAAGCCGGCGGTCCCGATCCGTCTTCCAACGCAGCACTCCGTGCCGTTATAGACAAAGCCAAAGCGAACAACATGCCTAAAGACAACATCAACCGCAGCATACAGAAAGCGAGCGGAGAACTCGGCAGCATAAACTATGAAAGCATCGTATATGAGGGATACGGCACGAGCGGCGTAGCCGTTATCGTGGAGGCGCTCACGGACAACAAAAACCGCACCGGAGGCGAAGTAAGGCATATCTTCGACAAAGCGGGCGGCAGTCTCGGAACGAGCGGATGCGTATCCTATATGTTCGACACAAAAGGCGTCATATCAATACTCAAAAAAGCAGATATGGACGACGATGAAATGATGATGGCTGCACTGGACGCAGGCGCCGAAGATTTCGACGTAGACGGCGATTATTACGAGATAGTAACGTCGCCCGCAGATTTTGCTTCCGTGCGCGACGCGCTTGTTTCAGCCGGTATAGAATACGAATCGGCAGAGCTTCAGCGCATACCGCAGAATACCGTATTCCTTGACGACGAAGCCCGCGATAAGCTGCTCAAAATGTTGGATGCATTCGAGGATAACGACGACGTCCAGAACGTATATCACAATGCGGAATACAACGAGGAGGAATAAACGATGACCGTCCGCGAGACCTGTAAAGCAGCAAAGGACAACGTGGCGTATCCCGCGCTCCTTTCTTCCGACGACAAAAACAAGATGCTCGGCGCGATAGCCGACGCTCTTGTCGAAAATTCGTCTGCTATACTTGCCGCAAACGCCGAAGATATAGCCAACGGCACCGATCTTCCCGCATATCTTATCGACAGACTGCGCCTGACCGAAGATCGTATTAACGGTATTGCCGAAGGGATCAGACAGATAATCGAGCTTGAAGATCCCGTGGGAAAAGTGCTCGACAGCTGGACGGCGGCGCAGGGGATAAAAATCAGCCGCGTGAGCGTTCCGCTCGGAGTCATAGGCATCATTTACGAGGCACGTCCCAATGTCACGTGCGACGTCGTCGCTCTGTGCATAAAGACGGGCAACGCCGTTGTGCTCCGCGGAAGTAAAGACGCTTACATCACGAATGCGGAACTTGTCAGAACGATAAAAACGGCGCTTGAAAAAAACGGTTTTGAAAGCGGATTCATACAGCTCATAGAAGACACTTCACGGAAGGGCGCCGAGGAATTCATGCATACTGACGAATATATCGACGTTCTTGTACCCAGAGGTTCAGCGAATCTTATACAGACAGTCAAAAAGAACTCTACGATGCCCGTAATCGAGACCGGCGCCGGAAACTGTCATCTGTATCTCGAAAAAACGGGATCGATCGACATGGCGCTCAATATACTCCTTAACGGAAAACTTCAGCGTCCCGGCGTCTGCAATGCGCTTGAAAGCATGCTGATAGACAGAGCCGTGATCTCATCCGCCGCACCCGTACTTATCGGAACGCTTATAGAAAAAGGTGTTACTGTACACGGCTGCCCGGAAACGATAGCGGCATGTCCGACATATGCTGACAAAATAATTCCGGCCACCGAAGAAGATTATTCGAAAGAATATCTCGGTTATGAGATATCGTGCAAAGCGGTTTCCGGTGTGGAAGAAGCCATAAGCCACATAAACAAATACAGCACGCATCACAGCGAAGTCATAATCACCGAAGACAAAGCCGCCGGAGACAAATTTCTCAAAGAAGTTGACAGCGCTGCCGTATATGTCAATGCATCCACTCGTTTTACCGATGGTTTTGAATTCGGCTTCGGCGCAGAGCTGGGCATATCGACGCAGAAGATCCATGCTCGCGGTCCTCTCGGACCCGCACAGCTCACGAGCTTCAAATATACGATCACAGGCAACGGACAGTGCCGCAAGTGACATAGCGGAGATCACATATGGCAAACGATAAGGGCGGAAACGAAAATATACACGCAGGGCACAGAGAACGTGTAAGGATGCGCTTTCTTGCGGATCAGGAGATGAAGACTTTCTCTCCTCACGAAGTACTCGAATATCTGCTGTTTTACGGCGTGCAAAGAAAGGATACCAATGCGCTCGCGCACAAACTGATACGCGAATTCGGATCGCTGTCCGCCGTATTCGAAGCGGACATACACGATCTCATCGCATTTCCCGAGCTGCCTGAGCGAGCAGCCTTTCTGATAAAGTCCGTTCTGCCCGTTGCCAACGCATACATAAAAGACGGCAGAAAGGAAACGGCCGTTATAGATACGTTTTCCGACGTACTCGATTTCTGCAAGCATTCGGCGCTTGCCATAAATCCGAAAGACGAACATGTCAGCGCGATATTTACGGACGTCAACGGCCGCGTAAGAAATTTCGCGCAAATAAGTAAGGGCAGCGCATCAAGCACGACTGTAGATATACCGAGGTTATATCGTCTTGCATCGGCATGCAGAGCATCAAAAGTCATACTCTTTCATAATCATCCGGGCGATACGATGTATCCTTCGCCGAATGATCTCATCACTACAAATGTGATAATCATCACGCTTGCATCACTCGATATATCGGTTATCGATCATATCATCTGCGGCAACTCCGGCAAATTTTTCAGCTTCTACCATAACAGTATACTCGATTCGCTGATCGAATTGTGTTCGTCGTTCATCAACACGGAAAGATATAAATACAGTCTGCGTCCTTTGATAGACGACGATCCGGCGCATTCCGTAGTACTCGGGGAAGCGGAAACGGAGCAGCTCCGGATCGAGATAGGTAAACTGATCGACGACGGCAAGATCGAAGCACGGATGCGCGACGCACTCGATAAACTTGAAGCGGCAAAGCGCAAGGACAGACAGTAATGATCGCGTATACTTTTCATCGTAAAGGACATGAACGGTAAGTATTTTGATCGGAATAACGTTCGAAGCAAACGAGAGACCGCGATCTGCAGCTTCCCGTTTGCTTTTTAACGATATATAAAAGATTTGAGGAAGGTGATGCTTTGTCTAAAAAATATATGGTCTATCCAAGGTATCTTATCTTTATTCTATTTGTATCGATCATAGCTGCCGTGGGTATCGTTTTGACTGCCGTATCACCATTATCCGATACAATGGGGAATAAATTCGTTGTTATGTGCGTGATTGTGGGATTATGGACTTGGGTTTCTTCTTGTATTCATTGCAATTTGTCAGCTTTTCGAAGGATAAGATCTATATTGTCAGCTACACTTGTTTCGGTATTCCCATAAGAAGCGAATATAAAACAGATAAAATAAATGAAGTAAACATCTATTACGGCAAAGATACTACTATTGATTTTTATCATATAGGTAAAAATGTATTGAACGTGCAGATCCGTAATGAGGTGTTGGAGACCGTATTAAAGTATATCCCGCATGATGTGATAAAAGTTACGTTACAATGTCCGCAACGGGTGAAAGGAAAGCAGCAACAACTTATTACTCCGTTACTCAGTGATAAGCAGAAAAAGGAGCTGCATTCAAAGGGCTTATTTTGGTGCGACGGTTAAGTCAAGCGGCGGCGATAAATATTTTCAAATCTTTTATCTTAAAAGCTTTTTGTCAATGGGGAGAAAACTTATCATGTCAAAAAAATTTATGATATGGCCAACTCATATAAAGCTTATTTTCGTTTTTGACGGATCTATATCTTTAGGCCTTGTAATTGGGATCATATTATATAATCGTGGAATAGTATCCGGCACAATAAAAGAAATGTGGATATTTGTTATTGTTATGAGCAGCGTCATGGTTATAATTACAATCGGCTTGCTTCTATATTCATTAACATTTGTAAACTTTAATGAAGAGAAAATAAAGCTTGTCAGCTACACTTGTTTCGGGATCCCCATTAGGAGTGAATATGAAATAAATAAGATCAATATTGTTGAAATCTTTTATGGTAAAAATAAATCAATTGATTTCTACTGTTTGAATAAATTAATATTAAATTTGGAGATCCGCGATGAAGTGTTGGAGACCGTATTAAAGTATATCCCGCATGATGTTATAAAAGTTACATTACAATGCCCGCAAAAGGTGAAAGGAAAGCAACAACAGCTTATTACTTCTTTACTTAGTGATAAGCAGAAAAAAGATCTGCATTTCAGAGGTTTCTTTTGGTGCGACGGTGAGGACGGAGACGGTGAACAATAAATAATGCGGTACACAAAGCGCCCCGGCAAAGGAGATATTCTCTTTTGCCGGGGTTTTACTTTTCAACTATCGACATCCGCTTTGTCGCGCAATATCCGCCTTATTTCACACGATCCGGATTGCGGTAAAGCTCCGATCATTTTATATTTTCAAGGCGCGTTCTCAAATTCGCCAATTCATTCTTCATCGCATCGGAAGATGGAGCGCCGGGCGCTTTTCTGCGCTCGATAGCAGTCTCGGGCTTTATGGCATCATATATACCGTCATCGAATCGACTGCTGAATTTGCAATATTCGTCCATACTTAACGATTGCAAAGTTCTGCCGTTTTCTATACAATATACGACAAGTCTGCCCACGATCGCATGCGCGTCGCGAAAGGGAACGCCTTTACCGACCAGATAGTCGGCGCATTCGGTCGCACTCGTAAAACCGCCGTCCGTACATTCGCGCAAACGCTTCACGTTGAATTTTGCTTCGCGCATAAGCCCGTCGAACACCGTAAGGCTGGCGTGCAGAGTATCGTATGCGTCAAAGACGCATTCCTTGTCTTCCTGCATATCCTTGTCATAGGCAAGGGGAATGCCCTTCATCACGGTGAGAAGCGTCATGAGGTCGCCGTACGCCCTGCCTGTTTTTCCGCGGATCAGTTCGTTCATATCCGGATTCTTTTTCTGCGGCATGATACTCGAACCCGTGGAATATCCGTCGCTGAGCTCGATGTATTTATAATCATCCGACGCCCATATGATGATCTCTTCGGAAAACCTTGACAGGTGCATCATAGCCACTGCGCAGGAATACAGGAAATCGAGTACGAAATCCCTGTCACTGACTGCGTCCATGGAGTTGGGCGTAATAGCGGGGAAGCCAAGCAATTCGGCTACGCGCATACGGTCTATCGGGTACGGCGTGGACGTACATGCTCCGCTGCCGAGCGGCATGACGTTCGTGCGTTCTTTCGTCTCCTTAAAGCGCGAGATATCGCGACAAAGCATCTCGGCATACGCGGCGAGATGATGAGCAAGCGTGGTGGGCTGCGCTTTCTGCAGATGAGTGAACGCAGGCATGACCGTGCCGATATTCTTTTCGGCTATCTCTGTCAGTGTAAGCGCAAATTTCCTGAGCAGCGCAATTATTTCATCGGCAGCGTCGCGAAGATAAAGTCGAATATCAAGAGCGACCTGATCGTTGCGCGAACGCCCCGTATGCAAACGCTTACCGGCAGCACCTATACGGGAGACAAGCTCATTCTCGACAAACGAATGTATATCCTCGGCATCCTTTATCTCGCATTTACCCGCATCGATATCGGCAAGTATATCATCCAGCGTCTTTACTATAAGTTTTGCTTCGCCGTCCGGAATGATACCGCATTCACCGAGCATCGTGCAATGCGCCTTGCTGCCTTCTATATCGCACCGATACAGCCGTTTGTCAAAGGACAGCGAACTGTTAAAACTGTCCGCTGCCTTATTTACGTCATGTTGAAATCTGCCGTACCAGAGTTTCATTTTTTGTTCTTACCCTCGAGACTCTGCATTTTAAGCCCGCGCACCTTGCTGGAAAGTCCGAACAGGGTTATGAAGCCGCTCGCATCGTGATGATCGTAAAGATCTCCGGTAGTAAAGCTTGCAAGAGACTCATTATAAAGAGAATAAGGAGAAGTCGTCCCGGCTCGGATGATATTGCCCTTATACAGCTTCATCTTAGCTTCACCCGTAACGTATTTCTGCGTGGAATCAACGAACGCACAGAGCGCTTCGCGAAGCGGCGTGAACCATTTGCCTTCATATACCACGGAAGCGAGCTTCCCGCCTATATTCTTTTTGTATTCTATCGTTTCTCTGTCGAGAATGAGCTCCTCAAGCTGTGCATGAGCCTCCATGAGAATGGTGCCTCCGGGCGTCTCGTATACGCCGCGAGACTTCATTCCGACGACGCGGTTTTCAACGATATCGACAATGCCGATGCCGTTCTTGCCGCCCAGCTCGTTAAGTGCGGTGATGATCTCGCTCACATTCATTTTCTTTCCGTTGAGAGCCACGGGAATACCGGATTCAAAGGAAATGCTTATCTCCGTCTCCTTATCCGGAGCCTTTTGCGGCGTTACGCCAAGGACGAGAAGATGTTCGTAATTAGGCTCGTTCGCGGGATCCTCGAGCTCGAGACCTTCATGGCTTATATGCCATATATTGCGATCGCGGCTGTAAGAGGAATCCGCAGAGAAGGGAAGATCTATACCGTGCTTACGGCAATACTCGATCTCCTCTTCACGGGAACTCATATTCCACTTATCGCTTCTCCATGCCGCGATTATCTTAAGGTCGGGAGCAAGAGCTTTTATTCCAAGCTCAAAACGTATCTGGTCGTTTCCTTTTCCCGTAGCGCCGTGGCATATTGCGGTAGCGCCTTCTTTGCGGGCGATCTCCACGAGTTTTTTTGCGATAAGGGGACGAGCCATGGAAGTTCCGAGAAGATATTTGTTCTCGTATACGGCACCCGCCTTTACACACGGCATGATGTAATCGTCGCAAAGTTCGTCCACAACATCCACGATATAGCACTTGCTCGCACCGGTAGAGATGGCGCGCTGCTCAAGCCCGTCGAGTTCTTCCGCCTGTCCGCAGTCTATGCACGCGCAGACGACATCATAATCGTAATTTTCCTTGAGCCACGGAATGATAGCTGTAGTATCAAGTCCGCCGGAATAGGCAAGAACGATCTTCTCTTTCATATGCACTCCTTTCAAATGTCATTCACTTGACTTTTCGTTGCGTTTTATTATATTATATTACGGTGAACGGAGAGCTTGAACGGGTCGGCTCCCGCCGCTCCCGACGACCGAGTATAATTATACTACGTATTGCATAAATAATCAACTGTTTGGAGCGCGTTTTGATAATTTTGGGTATAGATCCGGGATATGCCACAATAGGCTTCGGAGTCATAGAAAAAAGCGCGAGAGGACTCGCCGCAATGGATTACGGCGTGATAAAAACTCCGCCCGACGAAATGATCGCCGTGCGCCTCGCAATGATAGACGAGGCGATGACTTCGATAATGAACAAATTTCATCCCGACTGCGTATCCGTGGAAGAACTGTTTTTCAATACAAACATCACGACGGGAATAAAGGTCGCGCATGCGAGAGGTGTCATCCTTCTGAATGCGGTAAAAAAATGCGGAAAACTTTACGAATATACTCCGCTCCAGATAAAGCAGGCGCTTACCGGCAACGGCAGAGCGGACAAACACCAGATGCAATACATGGTAAAAATGGTGCTGCGTCTTGCCTCGGTTCCTAAACCGGACGATGCGGCGGACGCGCTTGCCGCGGCGATATGTCATGCCAACATGTCGGGAGCGAGCGAGAGAGAGGTCAAATAAGATGTACGCATACATAAAGGGAAGGATAACGGAGGCAAGCGAAAACACGCTTGTGATCGAAGCGGGCGGCATCGGATACGAGGTCGCCGTATCTTCGTATACCGCTTCCGGAACAAAACCCGGCGCTGACACCACGCTGTATACGTACATGTCGGTAAGGGAAGACGGGATCGGACTTTTCGGCTTTTCGTCGCGCGACGAAAGATCGGTATTTCTGAAGCTGATAAGCATCAGCGGGATCGGGCCGAAACTCGCACTCGCGATACTCGGAGGAATGCCGCCGAAGGACCTCGGCGTCTGTATCGCATCCGGCAATGCCGCGGCGCTCAGTTCGATAAAAGGCGTGGGTAAAAAAACAGCGGAACGCATAATCGTAGAACTGAAAGATAAAATGAGTGCGGAATATACTGCCGCCGCTATTCCGGAGCGCACCGATCTTAAAGGAGTCGCAAAAGAAGCGGCAGAGGTCCTCATCGCGCTCGGATACAAGCCGGATGCAGCGGAAAGCGCTGTAACTGCGATATACAAAGACGGAATGACCGTCAATCAGACGGTACACAAAGCGATCGGCGGTAAATGACAATGGACGGAGAAAGATTCATCACCAGTACAAAAATACAGCTTGACAGCGAACTCGACCTTACGCTGCGTCCAAAGACGCTGTCCGAATATATAGGGCAGGAAAAAGTAAAAAAGAATCTGTCCGTATATATCGACGCCGCACGCGGACGCGGAGAATGTCTCGATCACGTTCTGTTATACGGCCCTCCCGGGCTCGGCAAGACGACCGTCGCGCATATCATAGCAAATGAAATGGGCGCCGATATCAAAGTAGTCAGCGGTCCCGCACTATCATCCATGCTCGATATAGTGAGTATTCTTACAGGCATAGAAGAGGGCGATATTCTGTTCATTGACGAAATACATCGCATAAACAAAACCGTTGAAGAAGCGCTTTACTCCGCCATGGAAGATTTCACTCTCGATATAGTACAGGGAAAGGGACCGGGCGCCCGCACGATAAAACTCCCGATAAACCGTTTCACGCTGGTCGGCGCGACAACGAGAACGGGGATGCTGACCGGTCCGATGAGAGACAGATTCGGCGTCATATGCCGATTAGAGATGTACTCGAAAGAGGAGCTTTCCACTATAATCCGCCGATCCGCCGGCATACTGCGAGTAGAAATAAATGACGACGCATGCGAAGAACTCGCCGTACGCTCCAGAGGAACGCCCCGTATAGCAAACCGTATGTTAAAGCGAGTGCGCGATTTTGCTCAAGTGCTTGGCGACGGCAGGATCACGCTGGATATAACGGATAAAGCGCTGGACATGATCGGCGTGGATAAACTCGGTCTCGACGAAAACGACCGCACCGTACTCGAAGCGCTTACCGTAAAATTCAAAGGCCGTCCGGTAGGGCTGGACACGCTGTCCGCCGCCACGAACGAAGATCCGGGAACGATAGAAGACGTTATCGAACCGTATCTGATACAGCTCGGTTTCATATCGCGCACACCGCGCGGGCGAATGGCAATGCCTCTCGCATATGAGCATCTCGGACTGAATCCGCCCGAAGAAAAGTGAGGTAATATTGAAAACAACCGATTTTTATTACGATCTGCCTCCCGAACTCATAGCTCAGCATCCCGCCGAGCCGCGTGACTCTTCGAGACTGCTCGTATACGACAGAAAAACAGGGAAGATCGAGCACCGCATCTTCCGCGATATCACCGAATACCTTACCGAAAACGACGTACTCGTAATGAACGATACCAAGGTCATCCCTGCGCGAATATACGGCGTAGGCAGGATGACGGGATGCCGCGTTGAATTTCTTCTGCATAAGCGGCTAGATATGACGGATTGGAAAACGTTGTGCAAGCCCGCGAGAAAAGCCCGCACAGGCGATATATTCGATTTCGGCGAAGGGCTGACGTGCGAAATATTGGCTTCGGGCGAAGCGGGCGAAAAGACCGTGCGTTTTTCTTTTACGGGGTCTTTTGAAGCCGCGCTGGACAAAATAGGACAGATGCCACTTCCGCCGTACATACATGAGAAACTCAAAGACAGATCGAGATATCAGACGGTATATGCCAAACACGACGGGTCATGCGCCGCACCTACGGCAGGGCTTCATTTCACGCCCGAACTGCTGGACAAGATAAGAGAGCGCGGGACAGAGACGATAGAAGTGCTTCTGCACGTCGGACTCGGCACATTTCGTCCGGTACAGACGGACGATGTGGAATCGCATAAAATGCACAGCGAGCACTGGGAAATATCCGCAGAAGCCGCCGAACGGCTCAATAAAGCAAAAATCGACAAAAAACGCATAATTTGTGTGGGTACTACGTCTGTCAGAGTGCTTGAAAGCGCTGTCGGAGACGACGGACTGTTCAAGCCGTCACATGGTGAGACCGAGATATTCATTTATCCGCCGTATAAATTCAAAGCCGTGGATGCGCTGCTGACCAATTTTCATCTGCCCGAGTCCACGCTCATAATGCTCGTTTCGGCATTCTGCGGACGAGAGCAAACGCTTGCGGTATACCGCGAAGCGGTAAAAGAGAAATACAGATTTTTCAGTTTCGGAGACGCATGCCTGTTCTTATGAAATTTTCTTATAAAATACTGCATACATGCGCCCAGTCAGGCGCGAGAGTCGGCGAGCTTACCACGCCGCACGGCAAGATAATCACTCCCGTATTCATGCCCGTAGGAACGAGAGCGACCGTCAAATCGCTTTCTCCGGAAGAAGTGGAAAATTCGGGCGCACAGATAATACTTTCAAACACATACCATCTTCATCTTCGCCCCGGCGAAGAGCTGATAAAAAAGGCTGGCGGTCTGCACAAATTCATGGGCTGGAACAAACCGATCCTGACAGACAGCGGCGGTTTTCAGGTATTTTCGCTTGCAAAGCTCAGAAAAATATCCGAAGAGGGCGTGGATTTCAATTCGCATATAGACGGTTCGCTGCAGCACTTTTCGCCCGAAAGCGCTATAGACATCGAGAACGCGCTGGGAGCAGATATCATCATGGCATTCGACGTCTGTTCCGAAGCGGGAACCTCCAGACAGGAATCCGAACGCGTGATGGAACTTACCGCAAGGTGGCTCAGGCGCTGCGCCGAACATCACACACGCGACGACCAGATGCTTTTTCCCATAATCCAGGGGAATATGTTCGACGATCTCCGACTGCGCTCTCTCGAACACTCAAAAGAATATGCGAAATGCGGCATTGCGATAGGCGGATTATCCGTCGGCGAAGACAAGGAAACGATGTACCACGTACTTGACGTTCTTCGTCCCGGATATCCCGAGAACATGCCCAGATACCTTATGGGCGTGGGCAGCCCGGATTGTCTTGTCGAAGGAGTGCTCCGCGGTATAGACATGTTCGACTGCGTACTTCCGACGCGCACGGCGCGAAACGGTACGGCATACACATCGGCAGGAAAAATAAACATTCGTAATCTGAAATACAGAGAAGATTTTTCTCCGCTCGATGAAAATTGCGACTGCTATTGCTGCCGCAACTTTTCCAAAGCTTATCTCCGCCATCTCGTACAGAGCGACGAGATACTCGGCGGAAGGATGCTTTCTCTGCATAACATAACCTATCTTGCACGACTGATGAGCCGGATCCGCGAAGCCATCATGCAGGACAGATTCGGAGACTTCGCCAAAGAATTCACAGCAAGTCCGGAGTATGTATCATGAAATATATTTATCTCGACAATGCCGCAACTACGCGGGTAACCGAGCCTGCTATCCGGGAAATGATCAAATATGCCGGCGAAGACTATTTCAATCCGTCGGCGGGATATGCGCCGGCGCTCGCGGTAAGAAAAGCAATAAGCACAGCGGCTTCAGCCATAGCCGATATCATAGGCGCGGAAAGCGGGGAGATCGTATTCACGTCATGCGCGTCCGAAAGCAACAATCACGCGTTCGCATGCGGGATCAAAAACAAAAAGGGAAATGTCGTGATCGGCGGCGCCGAGCACGCTTCCGTATACGAATGCGCAAACAGGCTTAAAAGCAAAGGAACGGACGTGCGCTTCGTCGCTCCAGACACAGGCGGACACATAACCCCCGAAAACGTGGCAGCCGCGACGGACGGCAACACGGCATTCGTTTCAATCATGCACTGTTCCAACGAAACGGGAGCAGTGAACGACATCGCAGGCATAGTAAAAGCTGTCAGAAAAATATCGCCGTCCGCGATCATACATTCGGACGGAGTACAGGCCTTCTGCAAAATACCCGTAAACGTAAAAAAACTCGGCGTGGATCTTTATTCGATATCCGCGCATAAAGTACGCGGACCGAAAGGAACAGGCGCGCTTTACATAAAAAAAGGTCTCAGCTTGCCCGCATTCATTGCGGGCGGAGGACAACAGAACGGCAGAAGATCGGGAACGGAGAATGTGTGCGGAATAATGAGTTTCGCGACTGCGGCAAATGAATATGCCGCCGTCGCAAAAAGCTTCGATGCGCATGCGCTCCGCAGTATATTTACCGATCGCTTTTCAGGAAGAGAAGATGTTTCCGTCAACGGCACCGCTCCCGATTCGGGATACATCCTCTCGCTTTCGTTCAAAGGGTTGAAAGGCGAGATCATAGCTCACGGAATGGAAGATCGCGGCATACTCATAGGGCTCGGATCCGCATGTTCCACGCATATAAAAACCAACAGGGTACTGAGCTCGATGGGGGTGAGCAAAGATTTTGCCGAAGGCAGCATACGTATCAGTTTCTGCCCGGACAATACCGTCGAGGAAGCGCTGATCGCCGCAGAAGCTCTCGAAGAAGTAACGAACGATCTTCGGCGAAGAATGAGCAGATAGCGACACCAGGGAGAAACATATGGACAGAGTGATCGTACTCAGATACAGCGAGATACACTTAAAAGGCAAGAACAGGATGTTTTTCGAAAACATCCTGAAGAAAAACATACTCGAAAAGCTCAAGGGCTGCGAATGCCGGACAGAATTCCACTACGGAAGATATATCGTAAGCGATTACGCCGAAGATGACGAAAACGAACTTATCGAAAGGCTGCGCACCGTATTCGGACTGTACAGTCTGAGTCCCGGGCTGCGCACGTCCGCAGATATCGATGATATCGCGTCGGCCGCTCTTGCCATAGCCCCGAGCAGCGGAACGTTCAGAGTGACCGTCAACCGTGCGGACAAGACATTGCCTTACACCTCGGTCATGCTTGCGTCGGAAACGGGCGGCAGGCTGCTGGACGCCCACCCCGGACTGTCCGTCGATCTTCATTCACCGGAGAGTACCATATATGTAGATGTGCGCGACAGAACGACCGCATACATATACGGCGAAAGCATATTATGTGCCGGCGGGATGCCCGTAGGA
Organism: uncultured Eubacteriales bacterium; assembly: GCA_900555875.1. Lineage (GTDB taxonomy): Bacteria > Bacillota > Clostridia > Christensenellales > Pumilibacteraceae > Protoclostridium. The sequence continues at coordinate 1,285 of USNB01000014.1, read as the reverse complement.
AGCGCCGGAAAAGGACTCAGTCTGCTTTCGGGCGGCATAGACAGCCCGGTCTCCACCTACATGATGGCAAAACGCGGGCTGCGCCTTACCGAACTTCATTTCTGGTCATATCCGTATACGAGCCTCGAAGCGAAAGAAAAAGTCATAGAGCTTGCGCACATCCTTCATAAGTACACCGGAGATACGGAGCTTATCGTGATCCCGTTCACAAAGGTGCAGGAAGCCATACACAAATTCGCAGAACCGAATTATATGATAACGCTCGTGCGCCGCGCAATGATGCGTATAGCGGAAAAAATAGCAAAAAAAACGGGATGCGGGTGTATCATAAACGGGGAAGATCTCGGACAGGTCGCAAGCCAAACGCTCGAGAGCATAACCGTCACTAATTCCGTCATAAAAGATCTTCCCGTGTTCCGTCCGCTGATAGGCTTCGACAAAAGCGAGATCATTGAGATCTCGAAACGCATAGGAACTTACGACACGTCCATCAAGCCGTTTGAAGACTGCTGTACGGTATTTCTTCCCGAAAGCCCTGCGACAAAACCTACGATACGCAGAAGCGAGTCAAGCGAAAGCAGGATAACCGATTACGACGCGCTCATCGACGAAGCGGTCGACAACGCGGAAATTATCCCCGTCACACACGGATAGATCACGGCATACGCGTTTTCCGGGCAGATTGTAAACGCTGAATTCCGCGCGCATCCGCTCACCGAGAGGCGTGTCGCAATCGGCGCGCACGACGCGATGATGCGATCTCAGCTCAGACGCGTCGATCTCTATGCTGACGACCGTATCCGGACGACGAAACGCTCCGCCATCCAAGGCGGGGCTTTTCAGTATTTCCGCGCATATCTCCGCAGGCAGTCCGCCGCCCGTCACCCCTTCCGGAAGGCCGCCGTCATCCGAGCCCACCCACGCGGCAACGACGTACTTAGGGTCGTATGCTATACAATAGGCGTCGGTATTTCCATCCGCAGTGCCGACCGTGCCCGTCTTCGCCGCCACATCCGGGATGCCGGAAAGCGCTTTTGCAGTGCCTGCTTCCGCGCAGCGCGAAAGCATGCTGTTTATAAGATATGCCGTATCCTTGCTTACGGCGCTGCCGTCGCATCGCGCAAATTTGCAATATGCCCTTGCCAGATCCGTCAGACGCTCGCCGCGCAAACTGGATCCTAAAGCGAGAGATAATCCGCCGTCACGTTCCGTCAGCCCGAGACCGAATCTCCCGGCATATTCCTTTGCGGTATCCACGCCGACCATATCCATAAGCTTGACGGCC
>USNB01000013.1 GCA_900555875.1 uncultured Eubacteriales bacterium | reverse complement strand
GATCCTGCCGTTCGGCAGATCTGACGAAAACGCGTCTTCACCGTCCATATCGGCGCCCGCGATCGTATATCCCATTGCTTTCAGGGTATCCGGCGTGTCTGCGTCCGCATGAATTATTTTCACTTTTACTATCGCCGACATGGTGCTTCTTACTACTTTGCCGGAAAACACATCTACGCAATCCTTGATATAGACGTCGCCGAAGCCTGCGGCGCATGCTGTACGCAGCAAAGTGCCGATATTGCCGGGATCGCGCAGCCCGTCGAGGAACAGCGCCTTATCGCAGTATGACGGAACGGGGGCAGGTTTTCTGACGATAGCGGCTACGCCCTGAGACGTTACCGTTTCGCATACGGATGCGAGCAGCTCGTCCGAAAACACCACGGGGTTCGGATATTCGTCGGCAAGCGATGGCGACGTAACGATCTCCCGTACCAGTTCCGGCGCGAAATTCAGCACGTCGGATACTCCTCGTTTGCCTTCGACCACGAATAAGCCCGTTTCATCTCTGTATTTTTTTTGTGAAAGAGAGCGCAGAAGCTTAGCTGTTTTATTCGACCTTGAAGTGATGATCATATAATCAAACCAAAAACAGAAGCCGTCCGGGCTTCTGTTTTATTCGGTTATTGTGCAGCCTTTGCCTTTTCCGCGAGCTTAGCAAACGTAGCTCCGTCGGTCACGGCTATATCAGCAAGCACCTTTCTGTTGAGTTCGATGCCGCTTGCTTTGAGCCCGTGCATGAATTTGCTGTAAGACATACCGTTGAGTCTTGCCGCTGCGTTGATCCTTGCGATCCAAAGTCTGCGGAAATCTCTCTTTTTACGGCGACGTCCGATGAATGCATACATCTGGGACTTCATCACGGCTTCGCGGGCTATCCTGTAGGAGCGGGATTTTGAACCGAAGTAGCCCTTAGCGAGCTTCATTATCTTTCTGCGTTTTTTAAGTGCGTTTACGCTTCTCTTTATTCTCATAAGAAATTACCTCCTGCCCTGCAGCATTACTTTTACCGTCTTGGATTCCTCTGCGGAAGCAAGGTACGCTCCCTGACGGAGCTTCATCTTTCTCTTACTGTCTTTCTTGGTCAGAATATGATTTTTATTCTGATAATTGCGTTTTACTTTGCCGCTCTTGCTGACGCGAAAACGTTTCTTCGCGCCGCTGTGGCTCTTCATTTTAGGCATATCTGTTGACCCTCCGTAAAGTTTATTTTCAGATCTGTTTTTTGGGTGCAAGTATCATGAGTATGTTGCGTCCTTCCGTGGTCGGAGCTTTTTCTATAACGCATACGTCTTCTATGATACCGAAGAACTCGTGCATGACTTCAACGCCCAGTTTGGCGTGAGCCTGCTGCCGTCCTTTCATTCTTATAGAGACCTCTACCTTGTTGCCCGCAACGCAGAACTTAGCTGCAGCGCGAGCTTTGGTTTCAAGGTCGTGCCTGTCGATGGTCATGGAAAGCCAGATTTTTTTGAGTTCGTTCTGCTTCTGGTTTTTCTTGGCTTCCTTTTCTTTTTTGGACTTTTCGAATTTGTACTTGCTGTAGTCCATCAGCTTGCACACGGGCGGTTTCGCCTGCGGGCTGATCTTGACAAGGTCGAGATTATGCTCGTCTGCGATCCTGTTCGCCGCTTCCGCGCTCATGATACCGAGCTGTTCGCCGTTTTCGCCGATAAGGCGCACTTCGCGATCGCGGATCCTCTGATTGATTTCCACCTCGGGCTGCTTGTTTATAATGGTTGACCTCCATAAAAGAATGAGCGTGAAAACAAATCTCACGCTCATTACCAATGATATCGAATATTATCAAAACGGTTATGAATTTTGCGTTACCGTTCCGAGCATGCCCGAACGGTGAGATAAAGATCTGCTTTCAACACAAAATATTATATGCGATATATTCCCGTTTGTCAACCGTTTTTATTCAGTTTTCCGAAGAAAAAGTTTCGATCTCGCGTCTTATCCTCGTTACGAATTCATCGAACGACATGCTGCCGAGGTCTCCCGCTCTCCGTCCGCGCACGGATACTTTGTCCTCCTCTGCCTCGCGGTCGCCGATGATCAGCATGTAAGGCGTTTTTTCGAGCTGCGCTTCTCTTATCTTGAATCCTATTTTTTCGTTGCGCAGGTCGGCTGTCGCACGGATGCCGAGCGCCTGCAGACGGCTTACGGTCTCTTTGCACTTGTCGGCAGTTCTGTCTGTGAGCGCGAGTACTTTGACCTGATTCGGGGACATCCATACGGGGAATGCGCCCGCGTATTTTTCGATGAGCATCGCGATGGTCCTCTCGTAACTTCCTATGGAAGAACGGTGTATGACCATAGGACGTTTACGCGTGCCGTCTTCCGCGATATAGAACATATCGAATCTCTCTGCTGCGCAGAAATCAAGCTGTATCGTTATTATGGTATCTTCCTTTCCCCATACGTTGCGTGCCTGGAGATCGAGTTTGGGTCCGTAGAACGCCGCTTCGCCGTCTGCTTCCACATAGTCGATGTGCAGGTCGTCGAGTATTTTCTTCATAAGAGCCTGCGTTTCCGTCCATGCCTTGGGATCGTTGATGTATTTTTTCTTGTTTTTCGGATCCCACTTCGAAAAGCGGAAAGATATCTCGTCGGATATGCCGAGGCATTTCTCCATATAGAGGATAAGCTCGAATACCCCTTTGAATTCTTCTTCTACCTGTTCCGGGGTACAGATTATGTGTGCTTCCGAAAGCGTGAACTGGCGGACGCGCGTCAGTCCGTGCATTTCGCCGCTGCTTTCGTTTCGGAAAAGCGTGCTCGTTTCGTTATATCTGCAAGGCAGGTCCCTGTAACTCTTTATTCCGTTTTTATATATGAGATACTGGAACGGACACGTCATGGGCCGGAGAGCCATGACCTCGTCGTCCATTGCTTCGTCGCCGAGTACAAACATACCGTCTTTATAATGATCCCAATGCCCGGAGACTTTATAAAGATCGCTCTTTGCCATATACGGCGTTTTTGTGAGCATGTATCCGCGCCGTGCTTCTTCATCTTCAACGAAACGCTGAAGTATCTGGAACAGCTTTGCTCCGTTGGGCATGAGCAGCGGAAGCCCCTGACCTACGAGTTCATCGGTCATGAATATGCCGAGCTCTCTTCCGAGTTTGTTGTGATCGCGCTTTTTTGCTTCTTCTATGGCGTTGAGATATTCGGTCAGCTCGGATTTTTTCTCGAATGCCGTTCCGTATATGCGCGTGAGCATTTTGTTCTGCTCATTGCCGCGCCAATAAGCGCCGGTGATCTGAGTGAGTTTGAAGCATTTTACTTTACCCGTGCTCATAAGGTGCGGTCCTGCGCAAAGATCGACGAAATTTCCCTGCGTATACAGCGTTATCTCGCTTCCTCTCGGAAGATCTTCGATAAGCTGGAGTTTATATATCTCGTCGAAACCGCGCATACGCGTAAGCGCCTGTTTGCGAGTGACGACGCTGCGTTCGATGGGAAGATCTGCTTTTATGATGGACTCCATCTCTTTTTCTATGCGCGGCAGATCGTCCATGGTTATGGGCGACGGAAAATCAAAATCATAGTAAAATCCCGTTCTTATCGCCGGACCTATGGCAAGTTTTGCTTCCGGATAGAGATTTTTGACTGCCTGCGCGAGTATATGAGCGCATGTATGGCGATAAGCGTCTCTGCCTTCTTCGTCTTTGAACGTCAGTATCTCGAGCGTGCAGTCGCCGTCTATCGTGCGCCCGAGATCTACGGGCTTGCCGTTCATTTTGGCGATCAGCGCGTTGCGCGCAAGACCTTCGCTTATTTTGCGCGCCACATCGATGATCTTTTCTCCCTGTTCGACTTCCATCGTCGATCCGTCTTTGAGGGTTACAGTCATTTTTACCTCCGTATCTGCCCGCTTATTGCGGAAAAAAATAAGTCCTCAAGCATGAGCTTAAGGACGATGTTTCAAATCGTGGTTCCACCTTATTTCATCGCCTGTGCGGCGACCTTATTGACGCGTCCGTCGCGGACGCGGTGCGTTTCGCTCCGCAGGTGGTTTCATTCCGGCGGTACGTGCGTCCGTTTCAGCCTTTGCAGACACTCTCTTCTCCGTATCGTTGCCCGTTATTACTTGTCCCCGGATATGCGAAAATTCATTTGTATGGATATTTTAGCGCATAAGCGGTGCAATGTCAAGTATAAAACGGCTCGATTTTCAAAAAATCGCTGCAAATAAGGACGTCGGGCGGGTTTTAAAGCGATCGGATCAATAATCCGGGGCGCTGTTTGCCGGTCCGCGGGACGGAAAGATCGTTAATATGCGTTGCCCGTGCGCGGACAGACATCGCTGCGGATTCCGTCCGGCAGTTTTATCTGCTTTTCGAAAAATATTCTTCGTATATCTCGGCATAATCCCCTATGATCTTGGACGCGAACAGACATATAAGTTCGCCTGCGCGCATGGGGAATCTGTCGGAATAGACCGTGTGTCCGAAGTATTCGTTTATCGTATTCATTCTGCCTTCGTCCGTACATTTGCATATGGCGTTTCTTATCGCTCGCTCCACGGCGGCTCCCGATTTATTTGCGTCTTTTCCCACGTCGGCATATAGTTTGCAGATCGATAAGCCGCGTAATCCGCGTTTGACAGCCAGGCATACGGATTCGAGTATGTAAGTGTACCCGGCGGTATTGGGATAAATCCCCATACCGGTGAGATATTCCGACATCGCTTTTACGGTGAATTTTTCGAGATCATCCGTCATTGATCTATCCTCCGCATATTTTTTCGTAATGTGCTGTCATATTATATCATTTGTTTGCAAGATTGTCAATGAATGCGTTTATTTTATACGAAATTCTACAATATTCGTTCATATTCGAGTAATAATAGACTTTATTCGACATATTTCATACATAGCGGTCGGCTTTATTTAAGTTCTACGATCGTGACTCCCATATCTCCTTCTCCGTAACGGCCGTATCTGAACGATTTTACCGCCGGATGAGACCGGAGAAATGTCTGTATGCCCCTGCCGAGCGCTCCCGTTCCTTTTCCGTGGACTATGCGCAGTTCGGTAAGACGCATATCCGCAGCGTTATCCAACCACGGCTCGATCGTATCGACGGCATCCGCAACGGTCTCTCCGATCACGTTAATTTCGCGTGTAACGGGAGACGCCGGGGCGGACGGCGCAGGCTGTACGTGAGCGCTGCGTCTGCGCGTCTGTGCGGGAGACGAGACGATCACAGGCTTCGCGAGATCGGCGAAGCCGACTTTTATGCTTTTTCCGAGGCAGTTCACTTCGGCTTCTCTCTTGTCCTTTCGGATCTTGGCGACATATCCTTCAGCCCCGATGCTTTTTATCACTACTTTCGCTCCGGGGACGATCTCGCTTTCCCCGATGTCCTCGGTAAGCGTGCTGCCGGTCGTTTCGCCGCCTTCGTATGCGAGCGCTTCAAGCCTTTTGAGATCGCGTTTTGCTTTGAGGAGCGCGCGTTCGTCCGCTTCCTTCAGTTCTCGCTTGATTTCTTCTACTATATCGTTTGCTTTGTCTACGGCTTTGTTGACGAGACGTTTTGTTTCTGCTTTTGCGTTTGCATTGATTCGTTCGAGAGCTTCGTTTACTTTTTTTTCGTCCGCAGCTATTTTTGCAAGGCGTCTTTCTGCGGCTGCTTTTGCCTCCTCGGCCAGCGTAAGCTCTTCTTCCGCTCTCGCTTTGAGCGTAAGAGCTTCGGAAAGCAATGTTTCGTAATTTTCCGTGCGATCCATGGACCGTCTTGCGGTCGCAAGTATTTTATCCGGCAATCCGAGAGCTTTCGCCGTTTCGAGCGCATTGCTCACGCCCGGATATCCCATCAGTATCTTATACGTCGGTTCCAGGGTGTCGGGATCGAACTGCATGCCGGCGTTCAGGATCTTTCCGCTTGCCATCGCGTACTCTTTGAGCTTGGGGTAGTGCGTGGTAATTATCGCTTTTGCTTTTGTTTCTGCGATGTATTCCATAACGCCTATACCGAGAGCGGCGCCTTCGTCGGGAGACGTACTGCTCCCTATTTCGTCGAGAAGTATAAGACTCTCGTTCGTGAACGACGTCATTATCTCTGTCAGATTTTTTATGTGCGATGAGAATGTTGAGAGGTTCTGGCTTATATCCTGATCGTCGCCTATGTCGCAGAATATCCTGTCAAATACCGCCATCTCGCTGCCTTCTTTGCACGGTATGAGAAGTCCGCATGCGAGCATTGCGGATAACAGTCCGACGGTTTTGAGCGAAGCGGTCTTGCCTCCGGTATTCGGTCCGGATATGAGCAGTATGTTTTTCCCGTTTCCTACTTCTATGTCTATCGGTACTACGCGGTCCTTCGGTATCAACGGATGTCTCGCTCCTTTGAGCGACACTTTTCCCGCATGATTGACGGCGGGTCGGATCGCGTCTATCGAATCGCCGTATCTCGCCATCCCGAAGTACGTGTCGAGCAGAGCAAGGCGTTCGGACGCATCTTCTATGTTGTCTGCCTGTGCAAGGACTCTTTCCGAAAACACTCCGAGTATACGTTCGATCTCTCGCTGCTCGTCGCCTTCAAGTCTGACTATGTCGTTGTTCATGGATACTATCTCGAACGGCTCTATATACATTGTGGATCCGGTCGCAGACTGATCGTGCAGCAATCCGGGCACGCTGCCGCGGCATTCGCTTTTCACCGGCAGAACGTATCTTCCTCCGCGCACGGTGTAAAAGTTATCTCTAAGGTATGACGAGTATTCGTTGCTGCGGGTATACGACGCGAGTTTTTCCGTGAGCTTGTTCCTCATCGAGCGCAGTCTCGCTCTTATGTCGCGAAGCGTGTCGCTTGCCGCGTCGCTCATTTCCGTATCTGAAATTATATCCCGGCGGATATCGTCTTCCAATGTTTTATCTGCGAAAATACGGAGCGCGATATCCTTGATCTTGTCGACATCTTCCGGATATGTGCCCATTGCGGCTTTTGCAAGACGTCCGCTGCGAAGTACGGTGGCGGCGCTCAGCAGTTCTTTCATCGAAAGTATTGCTCCCGCCCGTACTTTTTCCAGTATCTCGTCGGTATCGTCGAAACTTTCCACTCCGCCGTATCTGTATTCGGAAAGCAGGCGTTCGGCCTGCGACGTGAGAGTCAGCCTGTCTGCGATTTCGTCCGGATCTCCCGACGGACGCAGCGATGAAATGCTTGCTTTTCCTTTTGGCGACACGGCATAAGACGCAGCCGTATTTAGTATTTCGTCGAGCTCGAGAGTGCGAATGGGATCGTTCATGTCATTTTACTCCTTTTCCCCATCTTCCGTAAGTTTCGCTTTTTTCGTCAAAACGCAGTGAGTACGGATCGATAAGCGCTTCGAGCGCCTTCGCTTTGTTTACGCAGCGGGCGTCGATAAGAATGCGCGTGTGTATTTCTTTGTTGAGTTTCGATGAGATATTGCGTATGCGGGAATTCAGAAGTTCAAAGTAGCAATAGTGCAGCTTTCTTCTCCTGAGCATCATCACGTTGCCCGTTTCATCTTTGAGAGTCATACCCTCGCTCATGCAATTTCCGCATTTTTGCCCGAGCTGTCGCGCCGGACAATGCGTAAGATTCATCAAAGTTTCACGTGCGTAAACGGTGACGATGTCTCCGCGTTCCGCTGCAGCGGCTTCGGACGGCAGTATCCGCGTTACGCCGAACACGTCCGATAACGTATTCATACCGCTCCCGAGCAGAAGCTTTTCGTCGCCGAACATTTCGAGCGCATAAACATTGTTCGCCACGTATCCGTCGAAAATCTTACTCTGCTTAATTTCGAGCAATATGTCGCAGTCTTTCCCGCGGGCTTCGACCGGAAGCTCGAGCAGGACCGGTACGTTTGCCCTGTGCGCGAAACGGGAGCATGCGGCGGCGTCGAATATGGACGGCGCGTATATGATGATGTCTGCCGAGTCTAACAGCTCGCCCGAAGTGCGTTCGTCGGCTCTCAGGATCCGGCAAGATAACGGAAGATCGTAATTTTTCAGCACTATGTCAGACATAGTACCATGATTTTTTACGGATAATTTTTCATAACTTGTTTGCATTTGCATGCTGTCGCATGCGCGTATCGCTTTTTCGATGCGCTCGCACATCGCGGCGCTGCGTGTAAGCCGCAGTTCGTCTCCGGGGCGAGCGTCGCCGGAAAGTATGATCTCTTTACCGTTGCATATCGCACTTCCCGTCTCTCTGCCTTTTCGCAGGATCTTGAAACCGTCTCCCGCGCGGGCTTTGTATACTCCGGAAGGGATGATCTTTTTTCCGCGTACCGATGCTATGCGGGCGGCATGCGAGCCTATGTTGCTTTGGGTCACTGGCCATACGATATCCGGCTTATCGCCCGAAACGTATGCCTTGGACATGTCTCCCCGGTTAAATGCCGTAAATACGTCCGTCATATCCGGCCGTTCTCCTTTCAGCGCTCGTTTATATGCAGAAGCTATCGTTCCCGCATATTCCGGACTGCGTAACCTTCCCTCTATTTTCAGTGAGTCTATGCCGCAGTTTCTGAGTTTATCGAGATCGTCTATGAGACAAATATCTTTCGCCGACAGCATATATCCGCCGATCTTGCGTCCGGCGCCCTCGAGTACGTATTTTTTGCGGCATAGCTGAAGACACTTCCCTCTGTTCCCGCTGTATCCGGATACGAGTGCGGAAAAATAGCAATTGCCGGAGAAGGATATGCAATGCGCTCCGTGAACGAAACATTCCGTCTCTATCCCGACGGCTTTTGCCTTTTTCATGTCTTCGGGCAGTGTTTCCCGGGAAAATATCACGCGGTCGAATCCTGCCCGCTTTGCGAAGGCGGCGCCGTAAGCGTTGTGTATGCCCATCTGCGTACTCGCGTGCAGCGGCATATCCGGCAATTCTTTTCGTATCGCGGCAGCAAGCGCCGGATCCTGGATGATGAATGCATCGATGCCGGCATCTGCCGCGTCCTTTGCCGTCCTTACCGCGCGCGCCATTTCGGACGGTTTTACGATGGTGTTCAGTGTCAGATATACGCGTACTCCTCTGTCATGGCAATATGAAACGGCAAGGCGGAGTTCGTCGCTGCCGAAATTATCCGCCTTGCTTCTTGCATTAAAATCGCCCGAGCCGAGGTATATCGCGTCGGCTCCGGAAGCGACCGCGCTTTTAAGCGCTTTCATATTGCCTGCCGGAGCAAGTATTTCCATTTTGCCTTACCTGAGAGTTGCTCCGCATTCCGATGCGAGCGCAAGTATGACTGCATCCGTCATGGCCTGCACTTCTGCGTCGCTCAGCGTTTTTTCGGGAGATCGGAGCCTGAGCGAGAATGCTACGCTCTTTTTTCCCTTTTCTATCTGCTCTCCGCGATACACATCGAAGAGAGATACCTTTTCGAGGTCGCTGCCGCATGCGGTTTTTATGGTGCGGATGAGTTTTCCTACGGGGCATTCGTCGTCCACTACGACCGCGAGATCGCGGTTGACGCACGGGTATCTCGATATCACGGAATATTTTGCGGTCTGTTTTCCGCGCGCGAGCAGCGGTTCGAGATCCAATTCCGCTTCATATACTTTTGCCGATATGCCGTAACTTTCGGCTGCAGTCGGATGCAGTTCTCCGAAACTGCCTATGACGGAGCCGTCAAGGATTATATCTGCTCCTATGCCGGGATGCAGATACGGCTCTTTGGTATATGCCAGCTCCGTGTTCGTTCCGAAATATGCAAGAACGGCATTTACGGCGTTTTTGAGCGTATAGAAGCTTTCTCCTTCTCCCGAGAACGTTATCGAAAGATGCGACTTTTCTTCGGGCTGTTTGCCGTCTTCGACCGGGATATATACGCGTCCGATCTCAAAAAGCCTGAATTTATCGTTGCCTCGCGAAAGATTGAGCGCCGCTGCCGTGAGCGCGTTGTGAGTGAGCTGGGTGCGCATCATGGACGTGTCTTCGCCGAGAGGGTTCAGCAGCTTTATGCAACGCCTGCGGGCATCGTTTTCCGGAAGCATGAGCATATCCGCGGCTTTGCTTCCGATGAATGAATAACTCATCATTTCGAATATGCCCTGACCGCATAATATGTTTTTTATGTCTGCGATCGCTTTGTCCTTTTCGTTCTCTCCGCCTATCGTGCATGCGGCGTTTTTAAGGAATGTGGGCTCGAGATTGTCATAGCCGTAATATCTTATCACTTCTTCGGACAGATCGGCAAAATCCTCTATGTCTTCGCGGCGAAGCGGGATACGGCAGATCAGTTTATCCGTTCTCGCTTTGACTTCCGTTTCGATATCGAGCGAACGAAGTATTTTTTCTATTGTGCGGACGGGAATATCTATGCCGATTATCGAGCATATCTGTTCAGCCGATGTTTCTATGACCTTTTCCTTCGGTCGGTCTTCCCCCGCATCCGAACGCACGTCCACTATCTTGCCGGCTTTCAGTTTATAAATGAGCGCGAGCGCTCTTTCCCTGCCTTCGTCCACGCTTTCGTAATCCACGCCCTTTTCGTATCTGGCGGAGGAATCGGAACGCAGTCCGAGTCTGCGCGACGTTACTCTCACGCTGCGGCGGTCGAAGCGCGCGGCTTCGAGGAATACGGTTTCGGTATCCGTCATTATGCCCGAATATTCGCCTCCCATTATACCTGCTATGGCGACAGGTTTTTTTGCGTCTGCGATCACGAGCATATCGTCCGAAAGTTCGTACTCTTTGCCGTCGAGGGCGGTTATCTTCTCGCCCGCCTCGGCACAACGGACTACGATACCTTTATTGATGAAACGGATATCGAAAGAGTGCAGAGGCTGACCTGTTTCGATGAGCACGTAGTTCGTTATGTCCACGATGTTGTTTATCGAGCGTATGCCTACGAGTTTCAGACGGCGAGCCATCCATTCGGGAGATCTTTCGATCCTGACGTTGCGGATAAGCCTTCCGGTATAGCGCGAGCAGAGATCCGATTTGATCTCCACCGAAGGCATGAATTCACCTTCATACTCGACCGTTTTGTATTTGTTGGAGGGCGGCGTGAATCTGACGTTCATTGCCGCGGCGACTTCTCTTGCAAGTCCTATTATGGACTGACAGTCCGGGCGGTTTGCCGTTACCGAAACGTCGAGGACATATTCGTCAAGACCAAGGATCTTACGTATATCGGTGCCGGGAAGCGTATCTTTCGGGAGCTGAAGCAGCCCGTCGACGTCCGCGCCCTCTATGATAGTGTCGTCTACGCCCAGCTCTTTGCCGCTGCAAAGCATGCCGTAGCTCATGACGCCGCGCAGTTCTCCGGGTCTGATCTCGATCCCGCCCGGCAGTTTAGCGCCCGCGAGCGCGCAGGGTACGACATCGCCCGTGCGGACGTTCGGGGCGCCGCAGACTATCTGGAGTATTTCTTTGCCGGTATCCGCCATGCATATATGAAGGTGGTCGGAATTCGTATGAGGTTTGCAGTCTATTACTTTAGCTGCGACTACGTTCTGTATTTCTTCGCCCGCATACGATATTTCTTCCACTTCGAAGCCTACGCCGAGAAGAGCCTGCGCCACTTCTTCAGGCGTAGCAGACCCTATCGCGGCATATTCTTTAAGCCAGCTCATGGGTAATTTCATCTGTCCCCTCCTTTACCGCCGAACTGCTCGAGGAACCGTATGTCGTTTTCATAAAGCAATTTGATGTGCGGTATGCTGTGTATTATGTTCGTGATGCGGTCTATGCCGAAACCGAACGCAAATCCGGTGTATTCGTCGGGATCTATGCCGCAGGTGCGAAGCACTTTTCGGTTCACTATGCCTGCTCCGAGGATCTCTATCCAACCCGTTCCTTTGCAGATCTTGCAGCCTGAGCCGTGGCATATGGAACAGGATACGTCCACTTCCACGCTGGGTTCGGTGAACGGGAAGTACGACGGGCGGAAACGCACCTTGGTATCGGCACCGAAGAAATGCTTGGCAAAACTGTCGAGTATGCCCTTGAGATCGCACATGGTGATGCCTTTGTCCACCACGAGCCCTTCGAGCTGATGGAATACGGGAGAATGCGTTGCATCGTCGTCATTGCGGAATACTCGTCCGGGCGAGATCATTTTGAGAGGCGGCTTGTGTTCTTCCATATATCGGACCTGTGACGCGCTCGTCTGTGACCGGAGCAGCAGATTGCCTCCGAGAAAGAACGTATCCTGCATGTCGCGCGCGGGATGATCCTTGGGAACGTTGAGCGCTTCGAAATTATAATAGTCCGTTTCTACTTCGGGGCCGTCCATAACATCGAAGCCCATGGACACAAAGAAATCCACGAGTCTGCGGCGCACCGCATTGAGCGGATGAAGAGCTCCCGCCGGTCTGCCTCTGTCTATCGTGATGTCTATTTTTTCCGCAGCCAGACGTTCGGCAAGTTCTTTATCGTGAAGCTCCTTTCCTTTTGCGGAAAAAAGAGCCTCGAGCGCGGAACGGGCGTCGTTCACGAGCTTTCCCATCACGGGGCGCTGTTCGGGTGAAAGTCCTTTCATCCCCTTCATCAGGTCGCTGATCAGACCGCTTTTGCCGAGGTACCTGACTCTGACGGCATACAGCGAACTTTCGGAATCCGCCGCTGCGATCTCTTCTCCGCATTCGCGGGTAAGCTGTGCGATCTTTTCTTCCATTGTTCCTCCGTTGGATAAAATATAAGGCCGTCCGTAAAAGGACGACCCTGACGATCGTGTTACCACCTTTCTTCGTGCGTGAATTAACCACGCACCTCGTTTCACCTGTTACGCCGGCTGCCGCGCGATCCGTTACTTTTCCGCGGACGGTATTCGCGGATCGGGCTCTGCAGTGAATATCTTTCCGCCGGTCCAGTTTTCTTTCACCTGCCGAAAACTCTCTGGATGGATGTGCGGCGGACTCTTGTGCTGCTTCGTTGCCTTTCTTTTTTTTCATTATATACTTTTTCCGCGGGGTTTGCAAGCGTTTTAAGGCAATAATTCGCTGCCTATGTCTATCTGTCCGAGAGGAACGTCTCCGACTATCACGTTTTCGCATATCATGACGGTACTGCTGTTATCGAAAGCAAGCGAATATCCAGGCAGTACGATGCGCATGTTTACGATTATCTTCATATACAGCCGATGAAGCGTCTGATTTACTCCGGCGTCGGTGAATTCCGAAATGAAGTCCGCATCCACGACGCCGAGATCGAGCACGTTGTATGTAAGTTCCGGACCGAGATCGGACAGCAGCGGTATTCCCGTGACCGTGCCGAGAGGTATCTGCACCCCCTGTTCTTCAAAAGTTTTCATTTCGCTTCGTATGAGCGAAGTGACGCGTCTTGCGAAAAGATTCACTTTTACGCTGTTTATCTGAATAAACGTCACATTTCCTTCGTCGTCGTAGCGGGAGATCACGAAATCGTCATACGTCACGTCATACAGGTGCGATTCCGTCATGTCGTCTATTGCCTGCGAGACCTGCATCCTGGTGCGCTCGGTCACGACCGTCGATATCACGGGCGCTATCCTCAGATAGTAGTATACCGCAACGACGGCTATCGCAACCGCCGCTATTATGATCGTTTTAAGCAGCCTTCTGCGGCGCTTCAGTTTGACGACGCGCATGATAATAATATATATTCCGCGTGCGCCGCCGAGTTGCTATTTGCTTTTCGGCCTAAATATGACGGATACCAGATAGCTTGCGGCGACTGCCGTTCCGACGCCGTATGCGGTTTGTATCAGTCCTCCGGCAAACGCGCCGAGCACGCCGCTTTCCGCCGCGGTTTCTATTGCGCCTTTTGCGAGAGACGCGCCGAAACCGGTTATCGGTACCGCGATACCCGATCGCAGTACGGCGGATAGCGGTTCGTATATTCCTACGGTCTGCATCGCTATGCCCGCGATGAGAAATATCACCAGTATGCGCGCGGGAGTCAGTTTTGTCTTTATTATGAGTATCTGGGCGAGCAGACACAGCAGCCCGCCCGAAGCGAATACCACCGTATATTCCGCCAGCCAGCCCCACCATGTATCCGGAAATATCATAAGTCGTTCTCCAATATTATGCCGTGGCATATCGCGGGGATGGATTCTCCCTGAAATGATGTAGTCGGACTCATCAGCGCGCCCGTTGCCACGAGCAGTATACGATTATATTCATGTTCATGCATTTTTCCGAGCAGGAAGGAGTTGAGTACGCACGCGCTGCATCCGGCGCCGCTTCCTCCCGAATAGCATTCCTGATCGGACGAAAAGATCATTTCCCCGCAGTCCGAATATCTTTGTCCCAGCTCTATCCCGCGTTCGCGGCACAGGTCGCGCAGTATTTCGGAACCGAGCCTGCCGAGATCTCCCGAAAATATCCCGTCAAAATCATCCGGACCAAATCCCGTATCGTCGAAGACGGCAAGTACGGTATCGAACGCTGCGGGAGCCATTGCAGCGCCCATATTGTTGGCGTCCGTTATGCCGTAATCCACTACTCTGCCTATCGTAGCATGGGTTATTGCCGGTCCGTCGCCTTTTGCGCTCAGTATGCTGCAGCCGACGCCCGTTACCGTCCACTGCGCATACGGCGGGCGCTGACATCCGTATTCGAGCGGATATCTGTATTGCCGTTCTGCCGTGGCGAAATGCGATCCTGCAGCGCATGCCGCCGTTTCGTAGTATCCCGCGTTTACGGTAGCGGCAGCAAGCGCCAGAGCTTCCGTC
>USNB01000012.1 GCA_900555875.1 uncultured Eubacteriales bacterium | reverse complement strand
GTGCGACCACGCTTGACGAGTACCGCAAGTATATCGAAAAGGACGCCGCGCTCGAACGTCGTTTCCAGCCCATCATGGTCGATCCGCCTACGGTAGAACAGACGATAGAGATACTTAAAGGCATACGCCCTAATTACGAAGCGTTCCACAAAGTAAAGATCTCCGATGAGGCGATAACCGCAGCGGCTCAGCTTTCGGACAGGTATATATCCGACCGTTTTCTTCCCGATAAGGCGATAGACCTTATAGATGAAGCGGCGAGCAGGGCGAAGGTCAACGGCAATAAGCTCCCGCCGGAGATCAAGAAAATGGAGGAGCAGCTGGACGACTACCAGAAGCAGATAGACGAACTCGTTCACGGCAAAGAGGATTACATCAACGCAGATAAGGTCAAGAAGATGCGCGATAACCTTGCCGAGGACATCAAAAAGAAGAAAGCGGAATGGCAGGCTCACGGAGGCGGCACCATCGGCGCCGAGGAGATCGCAGAGGTGGTATCGAAATGGACCAAGATCCCCGTTACGCGCCTTAACGAAACGGAGGTTGAGAGGCTCAATAACCTGGAGAGCATTCTGCATCAGCGGGTCATCGGCCAGGACAAGGCTGTCGAGAGCGTTGCGAAAGCCATACGCCGTGCGCGCGCGGGTCTCAAGGATCCCAAGCGTCCCATCGGTTCGTTCCTTTTCCTCGGTCCCACGGGCGTCGGCAAGACAGAGCTTACCAAAGCGCTTGCTGCGGCGATGTTCGATGACGAGAACAATATCATCCGCATCGATATGTCCGAATACATGGAATCTCACAGCGTGAGCAAGCTGATAGGCTCTCCTCCGGGATACGTCGGGTTCGACGAGGGCGGACAGCTCACCGAACAGGTAAGGAGAAAACCGTATTCCGTAGTGCTTTTCGACGAGATAGAAAAAGCGCATCCGGACGTATACAACATTCTTCTTCAGGTGCTCGACGAAGGCCGTCTGACCGATTCGCAGGGCAGGACGGTGGACTTCAAGAATACCATAATAATCATGACTTCCAATGTCGGCGTGAGCGATCTCAAAAACCGCCGCACGATAGGATTCAATGACGAAAAGAGCGAAGATGCGGAGCAGCAGGATGAGGAGCGTATCCTTTCCGACGCGCTTAAGCGTCATTTCCGTCCCGAATTCCTCAACCGTATCGACGTTATATGTTACTTCAAGCATCTTACCGAGGACGACATAAAGCGTATAGCCGACCTCATGATGAAGAAGGTCACTAAAAAACTCGACGATCGTAACATCAAAATCAAGTATTCGCCCGCGATCGTGAATTACGTCATCAAGAATGGTTACGACCCTGAGTACGGAGCGCGTCCTCTCCGCCGTATCATAGAGCAGACGATCGAGGACTGCATCGCAGACGCGCTTCTCGGCGGAAAGCTCAAGGATAACAGCACCGCTACCATAGACTATGTCGACGGTAAGGTCATCGTCAGATGATATATCCGATTGTCACGTTAAAATCGTGAAAACGCATTGACAAAATCCCCCTTGCATGGTATAATACTATAAACCATTCAAGGGGGATTGCTTATGCGTATAGACTTTCAGACAAAGAACTACAAACCCAAGGACTCTCTTAAGGAAGTCATCGAGAAAAAGGTCGCCCGTCTCGATAAGTATTTTGACGACGACGTGACCATCAAGGTAGCGATGCGCGAATCCAACGAGCGCGAAAAAATGGAGCTTACGATATTCCTCGGCGGGACCGTTCTCCGCTCCGAAGTGAGCGGAAAGCGCGGCGGAGAGACCATGTACGACCTTATCGATCTCGCTCTCCCCAAACTCGAGAGGCAGATAGTAAAATATCATACCATCCTTGCAAGCAAGAGCAAGAAAGTCAGACAGCGCGAAATAGCCGAAACCATTAAGGAAGAGGAGAAGAAAACGAGCGGTATCGTTCGCACGAAGTCGTTCGATCTTGCTCCTATGGATGAGATAGAGGCTATGGCGGAGCTTGAGATGATCGGGCATTCGTTCTACGTGTTCCTCAACAAATCATCAGAAAAAGTAAATGTGATATACAAGAGAAACGACGGTAATTACGGCATCATAGAAGCAAACGTATGATAGCGTAAAAGGCGGTAAAACATCCGGCTTCGGGTGTTTTATTGCTGTAAAAAGTCTGTTCTTTTGAATAAATCGTAACGGAGAAGAATCATGAAACTCAAATTCGATTACAACAACATGATGGCAGACGTCATCGGTGAGCACGGTATCGATGTCGGATGCATCGAGGCCGATTCCGCCGCCATCGCCGCTGCGTTCGGCGAAGTTATGGCTAACCTCGGCAAAGGGTGGCAGGAGTGGACGGAGCTTCCGTACATCGATCCTTCCGATCTTGACAGCATGATCGCGAGGATGAACGACATCCGTTCCAAGGCTTCCGCATTCGTGGTGCTCGGTATCGGCGGCAGTGCTCTCGGTCCCATATCCGTGGTGCAGGCGCTCCTCAACATGCGTCTCAACGAGCTTCCCGCGGCTGCTCTCAAAGCGGCAGGTCTGCCTAAGCTCTATATCGAGGATAACATCGATCCCGAGAGGATGCACGAGCTCCTCGAGCTTATCGATCTCAAGACGACGTATTTCAATGTCATAACAAAGAGCGGCGAAACGAGCGAAACGCTTGCACAGTTCCTCGTGCTTTACGACCTCATGAAAAAGGCAGTGGGAAAGGAAGAGGCAAAGAAGCACTTCATTGCGACCACGACGATAGGCAAGGGCACGCTTTACAATCTTGCACAGAAAGAGGGCTTCGTGACATACGGCATTCCTGCGGGCGTAGGCGGAAGATTTTCCGTTCTCTCCAATGTCGGTCTCGTGCCTTTCGCGGCTATGGGCATAGATATTAAAAAGCTTCTTGCGGGTGCTAAAGAGATGAGCGAGGCATGTCGCGTTTCCGACGTAAAAAAGAATCCCGCTCTTATGACGGCATACCTTCAGTGCAAGGCGATGGAGAAAGGCGCAAACATAAGCGTCATGATGCCGTATGCAGACAGTCTCAAATACATGTCCGATTTCTATTGCCAGATCTGGGCGGAATCGCTCGGCAAGGCAGTCGACAAAAAGGGCAATGTCGTCCACGTAGGTCAGACTCCCGCAAAGTCTCTCGGCGTTACCGATCAGCATTCGCAGGTCCAGCTCTATACCGAAGGTCCCTTCGATAAGGTCATAACAATCCTTGCTGTGGAAAAGTTCCGCCGCGACGTTGTCATTCCTTCCGACGACGATATCGACGCCTGCGAATTCCTTAAAGGACATACTATGGGCGAACTGCTCAATCACGAGCGCGTCGCTACGGAATATGCGCTTCGCAAAGCGGGCAGGATGAACTTCACGGTCACGTTCCCCGAGGTCAACGAGCATACGGTAGGCGAGTTGCTCGCATATTACGAATATGAGACGGCGTTTGCCGGAGCATATCTCGGAGTGGATACGTTCAATCAGCCCGGAGTCGAAGAAGGGAAGAAGGCTACGTTTGCGATGCTCGGAAGAAAAGGTTATGAGGAAAAACTCGCAGAAGTCCGTGCGGCGGCAAAAAAGAGCGAGTATTACATCTGATCTGAAATATGAGAACAGGTATTTCCACCGCTTCGTTTTTCACTAAAGTTCCCACGGAATCGTGCTTTACGGCGCTCCGCGATATGGGGGTGGATACGACGGAAGTATTCTTATCCACTTATTCCGAATACGAGAAAGGCTTTGTCGACGCTCTCGGCGAAAGGCTGGCGGGATCGGCGCCGCTTAAGGTACATTCGGTCCACTGCCTGTCGTCGCAGTTCGAAGGCGAGCTGTTCAGCCCGTCAAACAGAGTGCGCGACGATGCGGAACAGCTTTTTCGTAAGATATGTTACGCGGCGAACGTTCTCGGCGCGAAGTATTATACGTTTCACGGTCCGCTCAATCTCAAGAAGTCATCCCCGTCAACGGACATAGGCATGTATGCGGAAAGATTCTCCTATCTTGCCGACGTCGCCAGGACTTACGGCGTCATGATCGCTGTGGAGAACGTGCATTACTGCAAATTCGCCTCACCCGATCTTATGCGGGATCTGATGCGCGCGTGTCCGACGCTGTGCGCAACGGTGGATGTCAAGCATTCTCTGTTCTCCGGATACGATCCGCTCAAATACATAGACGCCGTCGAGGATCATCTTGTCACCGTACACGTCACGGATGTGACGAAAGACGATACCACGGCGCTTCCCGGGAAAGGGAGGTATGATTTTGAAAGGCTTTTCCGAGAGCTGGACAAGCGCGGTGTGGAACCGGCTGTCATCATAGAAGCGTATTCGAGAGATTTTACCTATCTCGAAGAGCTTAAGACCTCTTACGAATATCTTCGTAAATGTGCCGAATAAAGAAAAATCAAACTCTGCAATATAAGGAGAGAACATGAACAAACTGACTGTAAAAGACGTAGACGTCAAGGGCAAAAAGGTCCTCGTCCGCTGCGACTTCAACGTTCCGATGAAGGACGGAAAGATCACGGATGAGACTCGTATCCTCGGTGCGCTTCCTACCATCAAATATCTGATGGATCAGGGCGCAAAGGTGATCCTCTGCTCGCATATGGGCAAGCCTCATTCCATTTTCTCTGACGAGGTCAAACTCAACAAGAAGGATAAAGCGAAGGTCGAGGCGCTTCCCGCAGAGGAACAGGCTGCCGCAAAACAGGCGATAATCGACAAAGCTAAGAGCGACGAGCCTAAAAAACTCACGCTTGCTCCCGTAGCGGCAAGACTCAACGAGCTGCTCGGAAATAAGGTGACGTTCGCGCACGATGTTGTGGGTCCCGATGCTCAGGCAAAGGCTGCGGCATGCAAGCCCGGCGAGTGCGTCCTTCTTGAAAACCTTCGTTTCCATTGGGAAGAGGAAAAGCGCGACGAAGCGTTCTGCAAAAAACTTGCCGATCTGATCGACGGCGATAAGGGCGTATATGTAAACGACGCTTTCGGTACGGCACACCGCTCGCATGCGTCCACCGCGGCTATCGTGGAATACGGATTCGTCAAGACGGCAGTCTGCGGCTTCCTCATCGAAAAGGAGCTTTCCGTAATGGCGGACAGCCTCGAGCATCCCGTGCGTCCTTTCGTTGCTATTCTCGGCGGAGCGAAAGTCGCGGATAAGCTCAACGTTATCAATAACCTGCTCGAAAAGTGCGATACTCTCATCATCGGCGGCGGCATGGCATATACGTTCCTTAAGGCAAAGGGCTACGAGGTAGGTAAATCGCTCGTTGACGACGAGAAGATAGGCTACTGCAAAGATATGATGAAGAAAGCCGAAGACCTCGGTAAGAAGCTTCTTCTCCCCATCGATACGGTGGTCGCGTCGGATTTCCCCAATCCTATTGACGCGCCTATCGAAGTGAAAACCGTCAAGGTAGACAGTATCCCTGCCGACATGGAGGGACTGGATATAGGCGAGGAGACGAGAAAGCTGTTTGCGGATACCGTAGCTTCGGCAAAGACGGTCATCTGGAACGGCCCTATGGGCGTATTCGAGAACCCCACGCTTGCAGCGGGAACGAAAGCTGTCGCCAAAGCTCTTGCGGACGTGTACGGTAAAGCTACGACCATCATCGGCGGAGGCGATTCCGCAGCGGCAGTTCAGCAGCTCGGCTATGCGGATAAAATGACGCATATCTCCACCGGCGGCGGCGCTTCTCTCGAGCTTTTCGAGGGCAAGGTGCTTCCCGGTATCGCATGCCTTAACGAAAAGAAATGATCATCGACTAATGATGCAAACGACGGCGCCCCGAATAACAGCGGGGCGCTTGCCGTATGCGCGGAGGACATACATGAAAGAATACACGGCAGAGACCATAGAGAAGACGATCGCAGCCCGGGACAGGGCGCCGCACGCGCTCAGAGAGCTTTTGCGCTCATATATGGGTATCCGAGCGACGGGTCTGAATATCCGGAAGAAGACGGCGTGCGCGCCCTTATACGCGATATCAGATACGATCCCAATCCTTATATCTCCACGATGGATTATACTCCGGCAGACCGGGCAGCTTCGCTCGTGCATCCGCTGTGGACGGAAGAAATGACTAAACGTCTTTCGGATATATCGGGGGATATTCTTGCCGACGATATACGCGCCGAAAACATTTTCCGGTGGAACCGCACCGAAATATATTCCCTGATAACGCGTGCGGCAGATGCAAGCGCGGTTTCATTGCCGGAGGTTTATATGCCGGACGCCTTATCGTTTTATTGTCCGTATGCGTTTGCGAGATTGTATATGAGCGGCGCTACGGGAGCGGGAAGCGGGGTACTGCTTCGCCGCGTGAACTGTCGTCCGTGGGGCATAAAGCCGATAGGTACTCTTTAAGCCGCGTGTGAAAAAATTTTATATTATTTTTAAAAATCATCGTAAAAATTCTTGCCATAAACGCCGAAATATGATACAATACGCAAGGTTGACATGAGTTCGGCAGGTGACACGCAATATCGGTCACGTTTGCCGTAAGCACGGTCGACCGGGCTTAAGTATTCTACGGAATGCGAAGCCGGATCATTACATATATCGGTACTCGCCGCATTAGTCCGGCGGTAGGGCGCAGGACTCTCGCGATCGGGAACAGGAGTTCGCTCAGCCGAGCATCCCGCAGGGATGCGAACGCCACGAGGAGCGCAGCGACGAAGTATTCCCCTATGCGGTACCGCATAGGAAAGCAAATTAAATAATCAGAATGGTACATGCCGCATTAGTCTAGCGGTTAGGACGCTGGCCTCTCACGCCGGAAACAGGGGTTCGATTCCCCTATGCGGTACCAAAAAGCACACGACGCAAGTCGTGTGTTTTTGTATACCGCGGTGATCTTTACTTTATTCATTTTTCCTTCCGCTCTTTGTTATCGGTACTGCCGAATTCTACTTTGAACGTAGTGCCTTCACCGAGCACGCTGTCCACCGAAAGTTTCCATCCGCTGCGATCGCAAAGCTTGCGTACTATGGGAAGTCCGAGTCCGAAGCCGACGCTTTCTCCGTGCGATTTATCAACGGTGTAGAATCGGCTGAAGATGTGAGGAAGTTCTTCGCTTGCGATGCCTATTCCTGTATCTTCGACGATAAGCGTTTTGCCTCGCAGCGTGACGATGATCCTGCCTCCGTCCTTGTTGTATTTTATCGCGTTGCTCACGAGATTATCGAGTATTTCAGTGATACGTTCATGTGTGGTTTTGATGATCACTCCGTTGTCGATATGACGTATCATAGTGAGATCTTTTTCTTTGAGCATCGGCGTGAAGTTATCGAGAACTTCTCCCGTAAGTTTAGAAACGTCCACGTCATAAGATTTAACGGTATCGTCGTCGATCGCACTGTAGTTGAGTATCTGCTTTATCATTGCGGACAGCCTTTCGCTCTGCGTCTTTATCGTATTGCCCGCGGCGATCATCTTATCCTTCGGCATGCTGCCGGATGCTATGAGCTCGGCAAAGCCGCGTATAGAGGTAAGGGGAGTGTTCATCTCATGCGTGACGTTGGATATGAATTCGTCCTTGCTCTGCTGTGCGGCACGGACATACTCGTTCTTCCAGTTTATGACGTCAACGACGGGCTTAAGCTCCGAATGTTTCGCTTCTATCTTTTTATCGTTGCCGATGGCTTCCATCGCAAGCTCTTTGACCGGACGGAGGATAAATGAAGTGGAGAGCCATGTGAACAGCAGACATACCACTACATCCACAAGAATGAATATTACAAGGTTCGGCATCACTGTGGCGAGCATGCGGCCTCGCGATATCACCTGACCGGTCAGGCGCACGACGGTGTCGTCGATGCGGCGGCATATATGTACGAAAGTAAAGCCGTCCGTCGTTGCGGGTGATGTGTATATATGATTGAGCGCATCGGAAAATGCCGAAGATATTTCTTCGGCGTCCGACTGAGAACCCGTAACGCCGTCTATCGTGGAATCGTAAGCCGTTCCGTTTTCTGAAAACAACGTGACATATTCGCAGTCGAGCATGTCGGATATGTTTTCCGCCGTCAGTTCGGATATCTGCGGATCGGTCGATACGAAACTCTCCATTTCTTCATGCAGGCGCGTATTCATATCTCCTTCGAGTTGTGCGTAATACACTTCGTTGGAAGTAAAAGCGAAAAAGAGGAGTATGAACAGCGTGATGAACAGCGAGGTTAACAGTATGCGTTTACTCATTTCAAGAATTTATATCCCGCGCCGAAGACCGTTTCTATGCCCTTGACGCCAAGTTTGCGCAGCCGCGCGACATGGATGTCGACTGTGCGCGTTTCGCCTTCGTCATAGCCCCAGACGGCTGTCAGCAGCTTATCGCGCGAAATGACGGAGCCTGCATGTTTGATGAGGTAGGCGAGAAGTTTGAATTCCATATTGCTGAGCGACGCGGGCTTGCCGTCTATCGCGACGGACATGGTGCGCTCGTTTATCGTTACGTTTTGTGCGTTTATCTCATCGGAAGCGCCCAGACGTCTGAATGCCGCGTTTACGCGCGCCGTAAGTTCGAGCACGCCGAACGGTTTCGTGATATAGTCGTCTGCTCCGAGATTAAAACCCTTGACTTTATCGTTCTCGCGTCCCATGGCGCTCAGCATTATGCAGATCACCTGCGGGTGCGTTTTTTTAAGCTCCGACAGTACGTCGTAACCGTTGCCGTCGGGCAGCATTATGTCCAAAAGCGCGACTTTGGGAACGAGGCGAGTGACCGCTTCGTTGAAAGCGTCCACCGTGTTGAAACACGAGACTTCTATCTCCGCAAGCTCGAGACTGTACGTCACGAGATCGCATATGCTCTTGTCGTCTTCGAGAAGATAAAGTGTTTTTTCCATTTAC
Organism: uncultured Eubacteriales bacterium; assembly: GCA_900555875.1. GTDB lineage: Bacteria > Bacillota > Clostridia > Christensenellales > Pumilibacteraceae > Protoclostridium. The sequence continues at coordinate 5,880 of USNB01000012.1, read as the reverse complement.
CGTACCGTTATTTGTTATTTTAGTCGAACGCGTGTGCCAGATTCAGTATGTGATCGGCGGCACGCTCAAGGTTGCCTACAAGGTTGATCAGGATACTGCTTGACTGCGGCTGACACTTGCCTTCGTTGAGGCGTTTTATGTGATTGTCTATTATATGTCGCCTGAGCGTGTCGATCTCGTTTTCGACTTCTTCGGCTCTGACCGACGCAGTCACGTCCGAATCATTGAATGCAAGCATGCTCTCCGAAAAAAGTCTGTCGATCTTGTCGCTCATCAGTTTTATCTCTTCGATCACCTGATCGGAGAAGATAAGTCCGTCATTTACATAGTGATTGGTATATTTGACCATATTGTCCGCAAGATCGGCTATTCTGAGCACGTCTGCCATAGCGGAGTGCATCGCGGATACCGTTTTCTCGTCGCCGTATGATACTTCGCTGTTGGACAGCTTGATCAGGAACTGCGTGAGCCTGCGGGATTCTTCGTTTATCTTCCGGATCTGTTCCCGGACGTTTTCCGCACCAGTCGTATTCTTGGCATAAAAACATTCGAGGGCGTTTTTGAGCGTTTCTTCCGATTCGCCGGCTATACGCGCGATCTCTTTTTTCGCCTGCAATACGGCGATCGCGGGAGTTTCGAGCAGACGTTCGTCGAGGAACGTATTGATCTCTTTACTAACGTCTTTTGCTCCTTTTTTATCGCGTATGATCAGACATGCGAGTTTGACGAAAACGTTTATGAAAGGGAAGAACAGGATGACGCATACGGTATTGAAAAACGTATGGAACATTGCGATCTGAGTTGCCGGAGCATTGGCAAACCAGGATTGGAACGTCATTTTATTGAAATCCTTCCATATCAGCAGCATGACCGTAAAAATGATCGTGCCGAATACGTTGAACATCAGATGGATAAGCGCAGCGCGCTTCGCGTTGGTGTTCGCTCCGATGGAGGAGAGTATCGCGGTTATGCACGTTCCGATATTCGTTCCGAGGATGAGGAACAGCACGCTGTTGCCTCCGTCGCCGATGATGACGTTTCCGCTCGAAACAAGAGCGACTATTATGCTCGTGACGGCCGATGACGATTGCACGAGGGCGGTGAATGCCATTCCGATCAGGATCAGAAGGAAGGGGTTGGAGATCGCCTGAAGCGCGTCCGTGAACCACGTCGACTGTTCGAATACCGCCATCGACGTACTCATGACGTCAAGCGCCACGAACACGAGTCCGAGTCCGCCGAGTATCATGCCGAAAGTCTTGACCTTATCGTTTCGGCACAGCATATCCATGAAGATACCGACTGCAGCGAGCGGAAGCAGGAATGCCGCGAACTCGAATGCACTGAGAGCGGCGATCTGCGCCGTTATCGTAGTGCCTATGTTCGCGCCCATGATAACTGCTGTTGCCATGGTAAGCGACATCACGCCCGCGTTCACGAAGCCGACGGTCATGACCGTAGTCGCCGAAGACGACTGTATGATGGTCGTGGTCACGATGCCTATGCCCAGTCCCGCGAATCTGCTCGTTCCCGAAGTTTTTCCGAACCATCCTCTGAGTTTGTCGTTGGCGAGCTTTTCTATCGATTCGGAAAGAACTTTGAAACCGTACAGCAGTACGCCGAGTCCGCCGAGCAGACCCATTACGGCGACAACAAATTCCATCGGCGTCGGTCCGCTCAGAACTTCCGCCGCTGTTACAACCTGCATTACCATGCTTGTCTCCCTTTTCTCTTTTGATTGTGATTCCCTGTTACCTGTGAGACGAGATGCCGCAGTAAGGCGCCGCAAACGTCTCTTTATAATTGTACCTTATTTCCGCGCTAAAAGCAACGGTTTTTTCGTATCTGATGAAAATTAGATTAAGAAGCGATCCGGTACGCTGCAAACTGCGGATACCGCGTATAAAACCGCAAAAAACGTGCATCATTTGCATATCGAAATATAAGGAGGACTTTATGTCATTCAATCCGTTTAACGAAAAAGGCGAAAAGACCACGGCGTATGAGAGCTGGAAGCAGCTTTATCCGCGTGCGTACGACAAAAATTCCACCGATCCGAAAACGAAGATGCGCATCATACTGATGAACGGAACGGAATTCGAGGCGCAATGGTTCCTGCATAATATGGCAAGACATACCGCCGATAACGACCTTCGCCGCGAACTAGCGGTGTTGCGCCGTTGCGAACAGCAGGAGCAGAAGAAAATGTCATACCTGAAGCCGATCGACGAAAGTATCCTCGAAACGACGATCGGCTACGAGCAGCTTGCCGTTGAACTTACCGCGCTCATGGCGAGGAAGGAAAAGGATCCCACGGTGAAGAAAGCGCTCGATTTTGCGCTTCTCGAGGATTTCGATCATCTGTATCGCTATGCCGATCTTCTCGAAATGGACTGCGGCATACGCGCCGAAACGCTGGTAGGGAAGAAAACGGAGATCATGCCCGGCAGACCTACCGTTTCAGAGCACCGCTATCCTTCCGACGATATAAAGAAGACGCTGACCAAGGACTCGCCGCTGCTCAGCAAACTTCATTCAATGATAATCACCGCGGCAGAACAGCAGACCATGAATTTCTATATGAATTGCGGCACGTTTTACGGCGTGAGCGAACTCGGAAGGAAACTTTTCCTCGAGATAGCCATGATAGAAGAACAGCACGTGTCGCTTTACGAATCTCTGCAGGACGCTTCCGCAACGTGGCTCGAATGTCTGCTTATGCATGAATATGCGGAATGTTATCTGTATTATTCCATGCTGTCGGATGAGACGGACGACCGGATACGTTCCGTATGGTCGGAACATCTCATGAAAGAGATCGGTCATCTGCATACCGCGGCGCGGCTTCTTGAAAAATACGAGAACAAACACTGGTCGCAGGTAATACCCGATGGCGCTTTCCCCGAACTGATCTCGTTCTCCGAGGCGGAAGGCGGCAATATGGAATATATCCGGAAAGTACTCAAAAATACCGTCGGGCTTACTGCGGCGGGAGAGGGCTACGTGAACGTATCCGAGGTTCCGGAAGATTCCGCTTTCTTCAGGTATAACCGCAAGGTAAACGGCGCAGTGAGCAGTGTGGCAAGTCATAAAGTCATAGACAGATACATTGCGGAAGCGGGAGAGGATTACCGTTTTCAGGTAAGCGCTCATCCCGTTCCGGGGCTCAGGGACAGATCGTGCGACAATACGGACCTCGGCAGAACGCGCGCTCCGGACGACTGCGGCAGAAAAGAAAGACGGAAAAATTAAAGTAAAATTAGATTTGCCGCATGGTACGCATCCTTTCTTGATTTTTGCGCTCATCGGTGATATAATAATAAAAAACGAATCGGAGACTGTTATGTGGGTCCAAACGTGCGCGGAAAACGCGGCAGATGAAGAGATGAGCTGGTCTGACCGGATCGCTTCCACCTTCACCGAACAGTGGTGGGTATTTCTTATCACGCTTGCCGCAGTCATTGTCGTCATGATAATCGTGAAAATACTTACGAAAGGCAAGGTATTCAAGATCAGGACGATGTTCAAAGTCGTGATCAACTGCGTCATAGCGTTCGTGCTGCTGTTCCTGATAAATACGGTAGGGTCTATCTTCGGATTCGCACTCGTACCCAAGTGGTTCTCGTGGCTTCTCATCGGCATATTCGGGATCCTTGCGGTCATATTTCTGTTCGTATCTTATTTCGTCTGGCCGGGACTGTTCGTGGCGTAAACGATAAACGACAAAGGCGCTCCCTTAACGGGGCGCTTTTTGTTGTGCGAGATAGGAACATGTCCATACTTGAAGCTGCATGCCGTCATTATTTTCGCACGTCCGAGCGGATATACCAAACAAAAAGCGGGAGCACATCCCGCTTTTTGCCTTTCATCGTTCTCCGCCGTCAGTGAGCGAGCCGCGTATCATAGCATATTCGATAATGCCAAGAAGCACCGCTACGCCCGCAAATACGTACAGCGTTATCGAGAACGGGTCGGCACGGTCGCCGCTCAGCCGCGTTATGACGAAGCCCAGCGCGATCATTACCATTGCGGTCCTCAGGAATGCGAGCATTATGCCCATTGCCGTGACTTCCGCGTTCTTGGTCTCGATCCTATTGCTTCCCAATAAGTTCATGTTTTTATTATCCGCACGGCGATAAAAATTATTCATCATGCGCGCTTGCGACAATTTTCTACAAACTTCAGCATATCTTAAATGCGGAGGTATCGTACATGGTGTTTGAAAGTTTTCTCGCGTTCCTCGGTAAGGTATTCTGTTTTTCCGCCTACATCAAGAACAACGACTCCTTTCCCGGTCCGCTGAGCGAAGAGGAGGAAAGGGATTATCTGGAAAAAAGCGCGGCGGGAGACGAACATGCCCGTGAAATGCTCATACGGCACAACTTAAGACTGGTGGCTCATGTGGTGAAAAAATACGGCGGGGCGGGAGAGGCGGACGATCTCATATCCGTCGGCAGCATAGGGCTGATAAAGGGGATACGGACCTATAAAACGGGAAAGGGCAGCCGGCTTGCCACATATGCCGCGCGCTGTATAGAAAACGAGATACTCATGTACATAAGAGCAAACAAAAAACACAAATGCAACGTGTCGCTGTCCGAGTCCGTAGGTTCGGATAAAGACGGCAACGATATAACCCTTATAGACGTGCTGTCCGTACCTGCCGAGACAGTGATCGAAGAAGTGGAAAACAAAGTGCTGATGGAAAAGATACGCGAATGCGTGAGCAGACTGCCGACGCGCGAACGCATAATAATAACCATGCGATACGGGCTCAACGGCGCACTGCCGTATACTCAGCTGCAGGTCGCCGAGAAGCTCGGTATATCGCGCTCATATGTATCGAGGATAGAAAAGAAAGTGCTGTCGGAAATAGCCGCTGAATTAAAAGGCTGATTTTTAACGCAATATGCGGCAGCATGCGTCTTAAACGATTGCCAAAGTGTTTTTCGATATGATATAATTTCCGGGAGATTTTTCAAAAGAGGAAACAAAACAGTGATGTGGATATTGTATCTTGTCGTGCTTCTCGTTTATTTCGGGATCATGATATTCATCGGGGTAAAAACGCGTGCGAGCGCAAACTCCGTTCAGGGATTCGTGCTGGGCGGAAGGAGCGTCGGACCGTGGCTGTCTGCATTTGCATACGGAACGTCATATTTTTCGGCGGTGATATTTATCGGTTACGCCGGTCAGTTCGGCTGGAATTACGGTATAGCGGCAACGTGGATAGGCATCGGGAATGCGATAATAGGCTCGCTGCTCGCATGGGCGGTGCTCGGCAGGCGGACTCGCATACTGACCAGGCAGCTCGATTCCGCTACCATGCCCGATTATTTCGGAAAAAGGTTTTCGGATAACAGACTGAAGATCGCTGCGTCCGTTATAGTATTCGTGTTTCTTATCCCTTATACCGCATCGCTGTATAAGGGGCTCGGCAGTCTGTTCACAATCGCATTTGATATACCGTATTTCGTTTGTATCATTATCATGGCTGTCGTAACCGCGGTATACGTTCTTATCGGCGGCTATATGGCGACGGCGTGGAACGATTTCATCCAGGGCATTATCATGCTGGTCGGTATAGTTGCGGTCGTTATTGCCGTACTCGCCAATGCCGGCGGATTCACCGAAGCGATCAATTCGCTGTCGCAGATAGGCGTGGACGGTTCGTCGCAGCAGGGCGCGTATACTTCGTTTTTCGGACCGGATTTATACGGGCTGCTGATGGTCATCATCCTTACCAGCCTGGGAACGTGGGGGCTGCCGCAGATGGTGCAGAAGTTCTACGCTATAAAAAGCGAAGGCTCCATAAAGAAGGGTATGATTATCAGCACGCTGTTTGCGCTCATAGTCGCGGGCGGATGCTACTTCCTCGGC
>USNB01000011.1 GCA_900555875.1 uncultured Eubacteriales bacterium | reverse complement strand
TACAGTAATAGCTTAACTCGCCGCACCGCAAGGTGCCCGCAATAGCTTAACTTGCCGCGGCGCTAGCCGCCCGAAAAGGCGATAGGACTTTCGTGTAAGCGAAGCACACCGCCCTTGCACGTGTGCAAGGAAAAGAGCGGTGCGCAAGAATTCCATTACCGTTCGTAGCGGAAGTTGACGCCGTTCGTTCCCGCGGAGTTGACTTATTTTACTATCGGGGTTATACTATATCATAATTATTTAAGCGGGTGGGATGATGAATTATTTTATGGATTTTTATGTCGTGCTGCGGTATGGCGTGATGTCGCCGATCATCAACGGTCTTATAGCGGCATTGGTTCCCGTTCTGTGCGAGAACGTGCGCATAAAAAGTGCACGCGACGCGGCAATAATAGCCGTAAAGATCGTAGTCGCGGTGACGGTGATGAATGCGCTGTGTGCGCTGTTCTATCTGATACCCGTCTTTCGGGTGAAATATATGTCGCAGGTCGGAGGCGGACTGCTGCTCCTTTTGTGGCTGATATTCGTGTGCAGATACGACATAGTGACGCGCATTACGATAGGGCTGGCATATTTCGCTGTGATCTGTATCGCGCTGGTATTCTGCTTTTCCATAATGGATATGGCGGGCGCGCTCGAGCTTACGGGAATGGAGTGGTTCGTGCTGAGCATGAACGTTATCATGATGATAGGCTGCACGGCATTCTTCAAAATATTCTCGCTGAGCCGGCTCTTCGATGTGGCGGTGATGAGCATCGGCTTCGTGTGTGTCGCGTCGGTCGCGTGCGTGGTGTTCTGGCTGCTCACCAATGTCATAGACATAAGCTCCGCAGCTGCGCTCGTCGTCAGTACCATATTGCTCGTGCTGCTGCTCGCCGCGTATTACTGCACTTATGCCGTATCGAGGAACGTTGCGGAGGTGAATAAGCGCCGTGCCGATCATATGATGCGCGATATGCAGAAGAACATGATGAGATATGCAGACGCCAATGCGGAATCGATACGCAGCGCACGGCATGAACTTCGCAATCAGTATTCATATATGCGTTTGCTTCTGGACGGCGGTGAATACGATAAGTTGAAGAAGTACTTCAACGAATATTCGGGCAAATTCCTGCCGTTGCTTTCCTATGTGGACTGCGGCAACAGAGTGATAAGCGCGATACTGAACATCGAAACGGAGAAGGCGTCGAACGCGAATGCCCGTATAGAATACGACGTAGCTGTCCCCGCCGAAATGAATTTTTCCGAAACAGATATCTGCTCGCTGCTGTTCAATATCCTCGATAATGCGATAGAGTATCTCGACCGTGAGCCGGAAACGGAGGATCGCACGATCGTGCTCACGGTCAGGATGGTGCATAAAATGCTGTACGTCACCGCAAAAAATGCCGTGGCTCCCGAACATATATCTGCGGCGCTCGCTCTCGAAACGGTCAAAGAAAACAAGGCTCTGCACGGCTACGGCACTAAAATAGTCGGAAAGATCGCCGACGCATACGGCGGTCGCGTTGAATATGTCGTAAATGAAGGATATTTCATCGTGAGCGTTGTCATATCCGAACCGGACGAGCCGTCCGGGGGAGGGACTTAAATGGACAGAAAAGAAAATACCGAAAAGAGCAGCGGTTACAAGATAGGCTATTTCAACGTGGTCAGGATAGCTATCTGCGACGACGAAGAGACCGTCTTGGATATTATGCTGAGCGCCATAAGATCGGCGTTCGCAAAGCGCGGCGTACAGCTGGAGATAGAGACCTTTCTGTCCGTCGAGCCGCTTAGGAGGAGCATGCTGCTTCGGGCGTTCGATCTGCTGTTCCTCGATATCGAGATTCCGGGTACTGACGGGATCGAGTTTGCCGCACAGCTTCGGAAAGACCGTAACGAGACCGAAATAATATTCGTATCCGGCAGAGAGGACAGAGTATTCGATACATTCAAAGTACGTCCCTTCGATTTTATTCGGAAATCGAATTTTCTTCACGACCTCGGCAGGGTGATCGACAGCTATCTGGATAAGCTGGCGGGCGGCAAAAGCGATCTCATGACCGTGCACGGCAAGAACGGGTACATGAACATACCCGTACTTTCTATCATGTGGATAGAAGGTCGTGGCAAAATGCAGTCCATCCATATGGATGATAAGCGCGACGAAATAAACATTTACTCTTCAATGGAAAAACTCTCGTCGGAATTTTCGGAGAAAGGTTTTCTTCGCATCCATAAGGGCATACTCGTCAATTATAGGTATATATCGCGTATCTTCGCTTCCGAGATCGAACTGACCGACGGCACGCGCCTTCCCATATCGCGCCGTAAAGCGGCTGAAATGAAAACACGGTATTTCGATCTGCTCAGACGTGACGGCAGTTATACGTTGTCATGAGCCGTTCGTTCCCGATCATTGCGCCATTTAAGCCCGAAGTATTGATTCTCCTTAAAGAAATTTGTATTATCACGGTGACCATATGATAATCTTTTCTGGAGATCATTATGAAAAAAACAAAAATCTTTTTTGCTGTTGCGGCTATTGCCGCAGTACTTGCGATGTCTGTGGCGTTCGCCGCCTGCGGCGGTGGAGTCACGCTGCCCGAGGGTAACTATTCCGGGGAGTACAAAGTCACACATACGGCGACCGTGGAAGAATCGAATTTCTTCACAGGTACCACCGTTGAAAAGACCGTCAATTATTGGGGAGTCAAAGTCGGTTTCACCGTAGACGAAGAAAACACCATATGGAACATAACCATATCTGCGGCCGACAGCGACGATGTATGCGGGGACGAGGGCTATTTCGCCAATATGGGCGCCGGCTTCGACGCATCCAAGTTCCCGGGCTCCATCGGAGGTCATTTCACGATCGACGATATGATGACGCGCTTCGTCGTCCCCGTCGAGGAGGACGGGTTCCCCAAGGCGGACGAGATGGAAGTGCCCGACGGCGTGACCGTACCGACGGCTACCAAGACCGTCTGTGCGCTCGCCATCCTGTGCATACAGGATACGATAGAAGCCAATGCCGAAGCCAATGCCTGAATAAGGTTTGGATGAAAGATCCGCGGAAGATCGTCCGCGGGTCTTTCTTTATCTATGAGTTCTGCCGTACGTTCCGAAGTTTTATAACGTTCGTTCTCGCATGACCGTTCGTTGCGCCGCGATATCCCGTCATTTGGAGATAAAGTATGGAATATGTGCGCAAAGCGTGTTATTATCCGAGGTGTCCGGGACGGAGATCCCGGTAAATTTCTGAAAGGAGGAAACTATGAAAGCAAAAAGCAAAAAAGTCGGCATTATCGGCATCGCGGTCATCGTTTTTCTGCTTGCAGTGGTCATCGTGTTCGATGTCCTCTGCGCGGTATTCTCGACGCCGATAAGCCTGTTCTTCCGATCCGACACCGATTCCGTCGGTGCGGAGGAAGCGAGGCAGGCAGCCAACGAATTCACGGTCGATCAGGTCGCGGGAGGAATGGTGTTGATGAAGAACGAAGGGGATACGCTGCCTCTTCCGTCGGGCACGACGAAGGTCAACCTCTTCGGCGCATTGTCCGTCAAGCAGCTGTACCTCGGAATGGGATCCGCTGGCGGATGGAACTGGGATTCCGACGCATTCCTCAACCTTAAAGACGCGCTCGCCGAAGAAGGCGTTTCGGTCAATGAGGATCTGTGGAATTTCTACAGTAACCTGACGGGGGATGCGGCTGGTGCCGCCGGCGGCGTCACCGACATGCAGGGTTCGACCCACTCCATCGTCGACGTTTCGCTCGACTACGAAGGGTACGCCGAGGCTCGCACGAGCGCCGAGAGTTACAGCGATACGGCGATAATCGTCGTCGGTCGCGCAGGCGGCGAAGGCAGCGACGCCGTCATGGATATGACGCCGAACGGCGCAATGAATAATGGCGGCACTGCGGGATATCACTACCTCGAACTCATGCCGCAGGAGCTGGAAATGGTCGATTACGTCAAAGACACGTTCGAAAACGTCATCCTGCTCGTCAATACGCCCATGGCGATAGAACTCGGTTTCGTCGACGGTGAAGAGAATGCGGACGGTACGGGCAATATCGACTCGGTGCTTTGGATAGGTATGCCCGGCTCGACGGGCAACCGCGCGGTGGCGCGCGCTCTGACCGGCGATATCGTCCCCTCGGGTAGGACCGCGGACGTATGGGCGCGCGAAGTGGAGTCCGCTCCCACGTATTACAACTTCGGCGACTATACGTACGAAAACACGAGGTATAAGTACGTTCACTACGAAGAGGGCATTTACTACGGTTATCGCTGGTATGAGACTGCGAATGCGGTAGCTACCGAAAGCAACGGGTTGGAGATCACCGCTTCCAACTATCAGGACGTGGAAAAGACCTTTGACTTCTCCGATTACGACAGCGTGGTGCAGTACCCGTTCGGTTACGGTCTTTCGTATTCGACGTTTGAGATCGCATTCGACGGTCAGCCCGTTTATGACGACGATACCGCGACGTTTACGTTCAACGTAAGCGTGACCAATACCGGTGACGTTGCGGCGCGCACGCCCGTCGAGCTGTTCGTCGAAACTCCGTACGATCCGGATGAGGGGATAGAGAAGGCGAAAGTGACGCTTGCCGCATTCGGCAAGACGGGCGTCATAGAGCCTGATAGGGATGAGACCGTCACCCTTACGGTAAATCGCGACGAGCTCGCGTCTTACGATTATGCGACGAGCGAGGCGTACAAGCTGTCCGCCGGCGATTACAAGTTCTATGTGGACTACGGTAAATACGGCTCGCACTGCTGGGCGAACACTTCGGATACGGACAACGTGCTGACGTGGACGTACGAAGGCTTCACTCAGGATATAGTGTTCAGCGGAAACAACAAGCGCAATATCGATCAAACAGCCGCGACTAACGCGTTCGACGACGTGTCCGTGGGCGACGGATCATATACTCCCGGCGAGGACGATATGAAACGCAGCGACTTTGCGGGTACTTTCCCCGATAGCTACGCCGCATCCGCCGCTAAAAACGATATCGCGGAGAGGGTGCTCGCGCGTTTGAACGATGCCCTCGGCGGTGCTACCCTGCAGGGTTTCGATGCCGAGAGCTACAGCTATACCGGCGAGTTCTCCGACGGTAACGGCAATTACGCCGATCCGACAACAGGCTATACCGCGCCTACGACGGGCGCCGACAACGGACTTTCGCTCACCGACCTCATCGGCGTGCCCTATGATGATGAGATGTGGGACGATCTCCTCGATCAGATGTCGTATTCGGATATGTGTGTGCTCACTCTCGAATGCGGCTGGCAGAACCCCGCCATAGTGTCCATAAAAAAGCCCTTCGGCGTGGATATGGACGGTGCCGAAGGTCTGCACAATCTCGTAACGGAAATAGAGGCCAACTGCTATGCGTGCGCCCCTGTGACCGCGTCGTCGTTCGATACCGAACTCGCGTATGAAATGGGCGTGGCTTTGGGCGACGAGGCGATCGCGAACGGCGTTACCGGCTTGTACGGTTTCTCGATGAACCTTCACCGTTCGCCCTTCGGCGGTCGTGCGTTCGAGTATTACAGTGAGGATCCGCTGCTCTCCGGCTACATTTGCGCGGGCGCAACAAGCGGTATACAGAGCAGGGGCGTGTCCGTTTACTCCAAGCATTTCGCGGTCAACGATCAGGAGACCAACCGCGGCGGTGTCTGCACCTGGCTCAGTGAACAGACGATCCGCGAGATCTATCTGCGCCCGTTCGAGATAGTGCAGCACAACGCCACCAACGAGAGCACCGATCTGCTCGACGGCATGAGCGGCGTCATGACCTCGTATAATAGGATAGGCACGTCGTATACGACCGCGCACTACGGTCTGTGCACGATCGTGCTCAGGAACGAGTGGGGATTCAACGGTAAGGTCATCACCGACGCGGGCGGCGGCGATAACAATTCCGCTTCGCTTCGCGCGGGCAGTGACATGTTCCTCGGCTTCGGTTCCGCGGGCGGATATACCCAGCCGACGGGGGTCGATACCCAGGGCGCATACGGCATGACCGTACTTCGCGAGGCATGTAAACGCCAGCTGTTCATCTTCGCCAATATGGCAGGCATGTATACCGACTCGGGCATAAGCATGACATGGGTGGCGATACCTATCGTATTGTCCATAGTGCTTGTCGCCGTTGCGGTAGTACTGTTCATATTCATGGTCTACCCGGCCTTCTTCAAAAAGAAGGAAGGCTGACCGCCGAAAACATAACGATATCATATGGTCAACGGGCGTGCTTGCACGCCCGTTTTATGATGGGATGTGCTGTGCTTGCGCCGTCCCCTCCATCCTGGGGACGGCGCGCCGGCTAACTTATGATATTTGACCGCTTTTCCTTGTCTCCCCACGTCCGCCGAGGTGGGAACGTTTGCGCTTTGCGCAAACAGGAAAGGCGGAGCGAAGCCGTTATCGATAGCTTCATATTAAAAGAAAACGCGTAAGTTATCTTTTCTTATCTGACCTCTTCATTATAGTTATACTCGACCCTTTCTGTCTGCTACGCAGACATCCTCCCCCGGGGCAAGATCTGCGCTAACGCTTGATGGCGTTCGCCGCCTGTCGGCGGCTCGACAAGGCAGCCCGTCAGAGTAGCGCTATCCGCCGTTCCACCACAAAAAAGCACGACCTGTCGGTCGTGCTTTTTACTGATTATCAGGACTTACGCAGATAATCGCAGATGAAATCGAAGATGTTCCCGTCCATGACCGCCTGCACGTTGCTCGTTTCATAGCCCGTGCGATGGTCTTTGACGAGCGTGTACGGACAGAATACGTATGAACGTATCTGACTGCCCCACTCGATCTTCTTCAACTCGCCCTTTATGTCCTGAGCCTTTGCCATCTGCTCCTGCAGACGCAGTTCGACCAGCTTGCTTATAAGCATACGCATGGCGTATTCCTTGTTCTGCGTCTGGCTGCGCTGGGTCTGACAGCTGGTGACGATACCCGTCGGTATATGCGTTATACGCACCGCCGAATCCGTCTTGTTGATGTGCTGTCCGCCCGCGCCGCTCGAACGGTATGTGTCTATACGGAGATCCTTATCGGATATCTCGACGCTGACGTCCTCGGCTTCCGGAAGCACCGCGACCGTAACGGTGGACGTATGTATGCGCCCCTGCGTTTCCGTCTCCGGCACGCGCTGTACGCGATGGACTCCCGATTCGAATTTCATGCTCGCATACACATCCGCTCCGCTCATGGAATACGACGCTTCCTTTATGCCGCCGAGCTCGGTGGCGCTTACGGAAAGTTCTTCCCATTTCCAGCCTTTCGAATCGGCAAACATACGGTACATGCGGGCAAGCTGCGCCGCAAACAGCGCAGCTTCCTCTCCGCCGGCGCCCGCGCGCACTTCGATGACTACGCTCTTTCCGTCGTCCGGATCCTTCGGCAGCAAAAGAACGCGCAGTTCGTGCCCGGTCTCCGCCATGAGCTTCTCCGCTCTCGCAAGTTCCTCCTCCGCAAGCTCCTTCATGTCGGGATCGCAGAGAAGGGCGCGGGCTTCTTCCGCGTCCTTTTCCGCCTTGCGGTATGCGGCATATTTTTCCGCGACAGGCGCGAGCGACGTATGCTCCTTGCACAATCTGCTCCACCTCTTCGTGTCCGCTATAACGTCGGGATCGGATATCTCTCTGCCGAGGGCCTCGTATCTCGCGACTATATTGTCCAGTTTAACGGTGTTCATTTTTTCACGGCAACGACGGCGCGGTCTCTGCCGCCGAGATCCTTTATGACTTTAATATCGCGGAAATCATCGGCGAGGAGCGCGGTCACGTCCGCCGCCTGATCGCAGCCGATCTCGAGCACGAGGGAGCCGCCGTCGTTCAGCTTTGCCGCCGCGCCTTCAGCGATCATACGATGGAACTTCAGTCCGTCTTCCCCTCCGTCCAGCGATATGCGGGGCTGACAGGTCACCTCTTTCTGCAGCCCGTCTATCTCGCCCGAACGAACGTAAGGCGGATTGGAAACTATCAGGTCGAATGTCCCGTCTATTCCGTCGAACACGTCGGCTCTGACCACATTCACCCTGTCGGGCAGATTTTCGCGCGCAACGGCGAGCGCCCCGTCGTCGATATCCGACGCCGTTATCACGGCGTCCGTTTCCGCCGCGAGCAGCGCGGCTATGCAGCCGCTGCCCGTCATGAGGTCGAGCGCGCGGGCGTTTTTCTTTTTCTTTAATATATCCGCGGCTGCGAGAGCGACGGTCTCCGTCTCCATGCGCGGCAGATGCACGCGCTCGTCCGTCTTCAGCTTTATGCCGTAAAAATCGCTTTCTCCCGTCACGTAATCGAGAGGGATCCCCGAAGCGCGTTTCGCGGCATACTCCTTCAGCCTGGCGGTCTGCTCTTTCGTGAGCTTTTCGACATGCGCGAGTTCGGGACGCGTCACGCCGAGCACATGGCACAGCAGCCAATCCGGCTCGCTGGCGTCGTCTATACCGGCTTCCGCATAAAGTCCGGAAATATATGCGCGGGCGTCCTTCATCGTCATCTCGTAAAAGTCCACGGCGGGGATCGACGGATCCGCATCCATTTCAAGCACTTTACCGAACGCCGCGATCGCCGCTTCCGCCATCCCGTCGTCGGGCTTTTTGGTGGTGAGCGCCTGGAGCGCGAAACCCGGCGCCTTGAATATCATGAAAAACGCGTTATCCGGCATCTTCGCCACAAAACGCAGCAGTTCGTAAGACAATCCGGCTATAACGGGAACGCAGCACAGCCCGACTCCCATTATTATGAGGTTGTAAAGTATCTGCCCCGCGCTGCCGACCGCTTCCTGAAGCCCAGACGTAGTCAGTCCCGCAAGCGAAAGCAGCCATGTGACGAGCGCCATCACGAGCACGCTGAGAAATACCGTATAGAACAGGAACGTAGTGCCGCAGCGCGCATGACGCGTCGAACATTTCTGGACGTTTTCCACCGTAAGTTCCATACCGTGCTCGTAGCAGTTTATCGTGCGGTGCTCCGCTCCGTGATACATATACGTCCTGCGGATATCCTTCAGCCGGCTGGTCAGAAACAGATAGAATATGAGTATGAGCACTTTCATCACCCCTTTGAAGAGGCTCATGACGAGTATGTATATACTGTCCGAAAGGACGGTATCGAGATCGAACAGCAGGTCTATTATCAGCCAGTTGAGCACGCCGGGAACGACGATGAAAAGCGCGACAGCAAGCACGAGCGCGAGCGCTACGGCGATGAACATACCGCCGCTACCCAGCTTTGCGTCCTCATCGTCGCCTGCATATATGTCCGCCGACTTTCCTATATATCTGACGCCCATGACGAGAGAAGAGAAAAACGATACCACCCCGCGAACTATCGGCATGCGGTGATACCATTTTTTACGCGCCGGCGTCCTCTCCGTATAAACGACGAGATCGCCTTTTTCGTCGCGGCAGCAAACGGCGGTGCTTGTCGCACCGCGCATCATAACGCCTTCGAGAAGCGCCTGTCCTCCTATCGAACAGGGCTTGTATTTGCCGGGCGATCTCCACTCGGACTTTTTTTCTTTCTTTGCCATATTCGTCGGTAAATGAAAAAACCATACCGCGTGGGCTGCTCATCGGCGGTCTGCACATCGGTATGGTTTTGAGTTTTATTTCTTGGTCGCGCTCGCGTATCTCTTGTTGAACTTGTCGATCCTGCCGCCCGTCTCAACTCTCTTCTGCTTGCCGGTGTAGAAAGGATGGCACTTGGAGCATACGTCCACCTTAAGGACGTCGCCCTTTTTCGTCGTGCCGGTGATGAACTCGGCTCCGCACGCGCATACGCACTTTACTTCATGGTAATCGGGATGTATCTTCTCTTTCATCGTTTTCGAATTCTCCTGTTTGATATCAGCCTTAATATTATATCTGCGAAAAAAGCAAAAGTCAAGCGTTTTGACGCAACTCGGAAGGCTATTTTTTGAACACCATGCTGCGTATGTCTTCCACCGCCGTTTTTATGCGCGATGCGGAAGGCATGAGCCGCTCTATCTTATCGCGGGCGTGCATCACCGTCGTATGATCGCGGCCGCCGCATATGTTGCCTACCGTTTCGAGCGGCATGTTGGTCATATCCGCCATGAGGTACATACATATCTGCCTGGGCTCGACTATATCCTTATTCTTCTTCTTGCCGAGGAGCACGTCTCTCGCAAGACCGAAATATTTGCACACGCACTCTATGATCACGTCGGGATTTATCTTTTCTTCCGTGACGTTGCGGTAATCCTTGAGCGTGTCGCGCACCAGCTCTATGGAGGGCTGCGCCCCCGTCAGTCCGGAAAGGAACACCACCTTATTGAGCAGGCTCTCCATCTCGCGGATATTGCTGTCTATCTTCTCCGCCATGAAAGTGAGTACTTCGAGCGGGATGTTCGCCTGCAATTTCTGCGCCTTTTTCTTGAGAATGACTATACGCGTTTCGATATCGGGCGGCTGGATATCCGTTATCAGTCCCCACTCGAAACGGCTGCGCAGTCTGTCGGATATATCGGGGATCTCTCCCGGAGTGCGGTCAGACGTGAACACGAGCTGCTTGCCGGCGTCATGCATATCGTTGAACGTATGGAACAGTTCCTCCTGCGTGCGCTCCTTGCCGGAAAGCAACTGAACGTCGTCTATCATCAGCACGTCCGCACGGCGGTACTTGTCGCGGAACGTGTTCCTCGACTCCTTGCTGTTGCCTATGGACGAGATGAAGTCGTTAAGAAACTTTTCGCTCGTCACGTATACCACTTTCAGGTCGGGATGAGACACAAGAAGCGAATTCCCTATCGCGTGCATGATATGCGTTTTGCCGAGTCCGGACGCGCCGTATATGAAAAGCGGATTGAATTTCTGCCCCGGCGCTTCGCTGACCGCATGCGCCGCCGCCACGGTCAGTTCGTTGCTCTTTCCGACGACGAATTCTTCGAAATTATATTTGGGATTTATGGGCGTTCCGACGCCGTACAGCTCTTCTTTGCGGCGCTCCCCTTCCGCGGATCCGTCCTCTTTTACGGCAGCGGAATAGTCCTCTTTCTCGCTGTCTTCTATGACCACTATGTCGGTAAGATACGGCGCGACCTTCTGCGCGACGAGTTTTATGGTTATCTTCTGTCCGGAATTGACTTTATGCTTATGCTCGCTGTTGGTCGCGATGAGGACGAGACGGCTCTTGTCGTCCACGCAATACGGTACGAGCGTCTTTATCCAGACGTCGAAACTGACCGCGCTGAATTCCGTCTCAAGATCGGAAAGCATATCTCTCCATATTTCATGTGCGCTTTTCATGTATCTTTACCCTCTCGTCTTGAAATCGCTGAAGAAAAACAGCGTTATCTTCTGTATCAGTCCGGTGAATTTGGCTTCGTCCCACTCCATATCCAGCAGTTCGAGTATTCCCGCAAGATATCCGTTCGCCACCACTTTTGACATGATGCGCTCGGACTCGTTGATGCGTATATCGCCGAAATTGCGCTTTATTATTATATCCCTTATCAATCCGTTTATGGATTCGCGGAAATCCTCGTATTCCGTTCCCGAACATTTATAAAGGAGTATGATCAGTTCGTCGCGATTGCGCCAGAACACCCGGTAAAGCTCCTTTGCTATAAAGGATGAAAACTGCTCGAGCGGCATATCGAGCACGGTCGTCGTTCCCGCGAGATCCGCTATGAATTTCGGTATGAACGCATAGACCGGTCCGACGACTTTGTCGAGAAGCTGCTTTTTGCCTCCGAAGTATCTGTAAAAATTGCCTATCGGAACATCGGCGCCCGACGCTATGCGCGCCACACTGCTGCCGCGATATCCCCTTTCGAGGAATTCGCGCCGTCCCGCTGCCACGATGCGGTCTTCGATGGACTTTTTCTTTACCTGCATATCGTTCTCCGCCGGCTGCCCGGCTTTCCCTTATTTATCGCGCTTCACCAGCGCGTATATATCGCTTTTTGAGACCCCTCTGTCCCTCGCCGTCGCTTTCATCGCTTCTTTCTCGTCCATTCCGAGAGAAAGGTAATGGGCGTAATGCTCCTGCGGCGTGAGAGAAGAAAGCTCCGAAGAATCGTCCGCGCCTTCGACGACGAGCACCATCTCGCCCTTAACCGTCACGTCGGGCGGCAGTTCGCCCAGACTGAAACGCACGCACTCTTCGTGCAGTTTGCTTATCTCGCGCACGAGCGCGGCCTTCCTGCCGCCCAGCTCGGCGGCGAGATATGCGTCCGTCTTTATAAGGTCGTGCGGAGCTACATAGAATATCAGCGTCGCCTGCAATCCGCGGAAACGGTCGAGCAAGCGCTTCCTGTCCGCATTCTTCTCGGGAAGGAATCCGACGAAACAGAATGCCGACGAGTCCATGCCGGACAATACGAGCGCGCTTATCGCGGCGCAGCCGCTGCCCACGACGGTATATTCCAGACCTTCGCGTACAAGCGCGTCCACGAGCACTTTCCCCGGATCGCTTACGAGCGGGGTGCCCGCATCGGATACGAGAGCGATATTCTTTCCCGCTTTCAGCTCTTCCACTATACGCTCAGCGGTACGCGCCTCGCCAAATTTCTCGTATACGCGCACGGGAGTTTTTATTCCGTAACGAGAGAAAAGCACCGCCGTGCGGCGGGTATCCTCGCAATATACGACGTCCGCCTCCGAGAGCGTTTCGACCGCGCGGTAAGTTATGTCTCCGAGATTGCCTATCGGCGTCACGACTATACTGAGCATATCCTCCTCACTTATCCGGATAATCGTCCGCCGTCGTGCCGTATACGGTACGTTCGGGAAGGACTCTGAGCCCGCTGCCTCCGCCCGCGACGCATTTAAGCAGAAAGATCCTGGGCGGCTTCCCTTCCGCCGGACGCAGTATCTGCAGGGTCTTCGGCGCGAGACCGGCATCGATACACAGTTTCAATATCTCATCCATACGCTCGCAGAGATGTACTATATAAAATTTACCTCCCGTCCCGAGCAGCGCTGACGCGGCGTCCACAGCCTCGGCTGCGGTAAGCATGGTCTCGTGACGCGCGGTGCGCACGTATTCGCTCGCGCTCTGAGCACCGCTCCCCGCTTTGCGATAAGGCGGATTGCACGTCACTATATCGAACCTGCCCCTGCCGAAATGCGCGGGAGCATCCTGTACGTGCATCACGTGCACGTCTATCGGCAGACCGTTCAGTTCCGCATTGCGCGCGGCAAGCGCAGCCGGACCGGGCTGCAGCTCCACGCCCGTCGCGGGGATGCCCTTTTTCCCCGCGAGAAGCACGGGTACTATGCCCGTGCCGCAGCACAGATCGATCGCTCTGTTCCCGGGGCCTCCATCCACGAAATTGGCGAGTTCCACGCCGTCCGTTCCGAACGGGAAATACTCGTCGCTCTGTATGAAGCGCAGTCCGTGCGTCTGCAGATCGCAGATCTTTTCGCTCACAGCTCGAAAATGCCGTCGAGATTGCGGCACTTCTGCGCATTATCCAGACCGTATCCTATTATATAGGGATTGCCGCTTATAGTGAACGCGACATAATCGGGAACGATATCCGTCTTGCGGCAGTCGGGCTTGTCCAGCATCGCGGCAACGCGCACGCGTCCGGCGCCTTTTTCCAGGAAATACGATTTGAGCGCGGCGATCGTCCTGCCCGTATCCACGATGTCCTCCACGAGAAGCACGTCCGCGTCCTTTATCTCATCGTCCGTCACCGTGCAGTACTTCATATCGACGCTGCCCGCGGAGACCATACGGTCGCCGCTTACGGCATACGAGCTGGCAGCCACGAACGCGAACCGCACGTCGCGGTGTATCCCGCGGACGAGGTCCGCATAAAAAAGTACGGCTCCTTTTATCACGCACACTGCGAGAAGGGGCTTTCCCCTTTCGCTGTCTGCCGCTATCTCTTTCGCGATCTGCTTCACGCGAGCGGCGATCTGCCTGCGCGAATACAGCTTTTTACGCGCGTTCATCTCCGATATCCCTCCCCGCGGTAATCCTTACCGCATCTTTCGTATACTCATCCGTAGCTACGGCGGCTCCCGCCGCCATGCCCGCCACCGCGAGCACTTCTCCGCCCGCCGCCAGATAGAGCAGGCGCGAACGAAGATATCTCGGTATTTTTTTATCTATCAGCCAATCGCTCAGCGACTTTCTTCTGCCGCCGCACGGAACGAACACGTCTCCGTCGCGGCGCGTGCGCAGCACCGCGCCTTCGGGCACTTTGCCGAGGTCTATCACACAGCCGTGCCTGTCGATGCGTTCGTCGGTGCGCTCCGCCAGAACATATCTTCCGTCCGGCAGATCCGTCCTTCCGAGAGCGAACGGCGCTTCGCATCCGGCAAGATCTTCCTTTCTGTATATCCTGATGGCGCGGCTCTCGCGCTCCGCCCTGAAACCATGCGGCAGATCGGCGCCGGCGCCTGTACGCGCGAACTCAAGCTCCGTTACTGCGCGTATATGCGCCGAGGTATAATCCGTCGCCAGCCCGGCGGCGAGCATCGCCGCAAGAGCGCGCGAACCGTTCATCCCTTCCGCATCCGCGACCGTCCGCTTCTCTTTTCACTCCGTCCGATACCGATATCAGCTTCGCGGTGTCGCCGAGACGGGATACCGCGTCGTCCAGCCCCGGATAGCGGCTCCGCACGAGCGGAAGCACCTTGTTGCGTATATAGTTGCGGGCATAGTCGCTGTCGGCATTCGTTCTGTCGTCCGAATACGGAACGCGGTATCTGCGGACGTATTCGTTGATCTCTTCGCGGGTACAGTCTATGAGAGGACGGACCAAAAAGCCGTCGCGCTCCGTAGGCCCCGTCAGTCCGTTTATGCCGCAGCCGCGGAATATGTGCATCAGCACGGATTCCGTTCTGTCCGTTTTTGTGTGAGCGGTCATGACTATCCCGCCGAAAGCTCCGAACACTCCGCGGCGCACGATACGCGCTTCGGTCTCGACGCTCCTGCCGT
>USNB01000010.1 GCA_900555875.1 uncultured Eubacteriales bacterium | reverse complement strand
AGCGCCAGATCGCGCTGGACTTCGGGGAATTTCGGCAACTGTTTATATTTGATCGCGCCGCCGAGCAGTTCGGAGACATCCGAGAGCGCGAGGCTGCCGAGGAAATCCTTATACGAAACATATATCCTGCCGTCGGATATGTCCGCGAGCGCCGTAAGCTCACCGAGTTCGAGCGTTACCGACGACGGCGAGCCGCCGTCCATGACGAGAAGCGCCCTGCCCGTCACGCTCTTTCCGTTTATGACGGCGCCGACGTCGAACGCGGTGCGATCGGATACGAGCACGGAGCCGAACCCTTCGGCAAGATAGTCGGCGGCGCTGCGGTCTTTTTCCGCGTCGCCCGTAGGTTCCGCGTCGGCGTATTTCGAAAAATACGTCTCATAAGCGGAAACGTCCGCGTCCGCCTCGTCATACGAATATTTTATCACGGTCTCGCCCGACGTATCGGCGTTTATAACGCCCTTTACGGAAACATAACGTTCGCTGACCGTCATTTCGGTGACGGACCAATCGGACGTGAACCGCAGCGTAACATCCGCATACATGAACTGCGGACTTTCGCTCAGTCCGCCCATCGTGACCATCTGTTTCCCGTAATAGTACGTCGCCGTCGCGGGGTCGAGCGAAAAAGAAAGCTCGTACATCTCTCCGTCACGTTCGAGCTCGGAGAACGACAGAATGGTCTCTTCAGTCATCACATAGTCGGAAAACTCCGTTCCCCACAGCCCGTAACGATCGGCATATTCCTCGCGGGCAATGACTTCCGAAGGTTCGCCGTCCGCCCATTCGGTATCCGCGCCCGCCCATGTAGAAGGATCGGACGATACCGAATTGCGCAGCACCGCCCTGTCCTTGCCGAAAAAGCGCTGCACCGCAACGGGAGCGGGTGCGCCCAATCCCTCGCCGCGGCTGAACGTAGTGCTTATGAGCACGCCGTCCTTATAATCCTTTCCTCCCTCGACGTATTGATTGACGGTAACACCCATCGCCTTCGCCGTAACGACGGAGGAAGATTCGGTATGATAACAGCTACGCCCGGTCAGTCTGCCTATCACATAACCGAGATTATCGAGCGCCGTATGATCCTCGGGCAGAGAACCGTCCGACGGCGGAGTAAGACAATAACTGACGCTGTCCGACGGCTGCTTGCTCTCGACGCCGCCTTCCACCGAATTGCAAGCGAAAAACCACACGGAAAAAGCTATGGCGATAAGCGCGAATATCGCGGCTATCGTCATCAGTTTTCTGCGTCTGCGATGCGGTCTGTCCGCACGCCGCCCGGAATTCCGCCTGCCCGGCAGCACAGGTGCGTCCCCGCCCGCAGTCGCGCCCGCGGCCGCTCCGTCATCCGTGCAGTCCGCGATAACGGCAGATTCGTCGAGAAGTTCCGTTTCGCCGCTCACGCAGCGCTCGCCGAAAAGAAGCATTTCGTCATCCGAAAGTCCGAACGTTTCTCCGACCGCGGCGGTGCAGCATCCGGCGGCTTCTTCCTCGCCGAAATCATATTTCGTCTCATCCATAAAATATCATCCTTATTATTTTCACGCGAACACGGATATAATGCCGCATTCACAAATTCGTCACGTAAACATCACTGTTACGACACAAATTTTCACTATACGAACATTATATTGTCATTATGCCGAAAAGTCAAACATATGAACATTAAAATATTTTAATAATTACGCACGGAGCTGGGACATCCGCATATCTTCATGTGCAATCAATACCACGCGTTGAACGCGTGGTATGCACTGGCCCTTCAAGGGCATTTTACCGGCTTGCGTCTTAAGACGCTCCGAATTGGCTTCCAGCCGCAACACATCCCCGGGCTGCCGCTTAAGCGGCGGTCCCTTTTTGCCTATTCTCTCTTGCCACCCGTGAACGGGTCATAGTACTCTTTCATACTTATCTGATCACTCATGATGTCTTCCTGTAATTGATTTCGCACGTATTCCGCTATCTTCGCTTCGTTCCGTCCGACCGTATCCACGTAGTAGCCCCGGCACCAGAAATGTTATACTTCAGATTCGCATGTCGGTCAAAGATCATCAACGTACTTTTCCCTTTCAGATATCCCATGAATTGCGCCACACTTATATTCGGCGGTATCTTCACAAGCATATGTATGTGATCGGAACACGCGTTCGCTTCGATTATTTCTACTTTCTTTGCTTCACACAGCTTCCTCAGTATTTGTCCTATATCCGCTTTCAGCTTTCCGTATATCTCCTGACGGCGGTATTTCGGGGCAAACACTATGTGGTACTTGCAATTCCATTTTGAATGTGATAAACTGCTTATGTCACTATTCATAAAATCCTCCTGTGGTTTTTTCTTCGTTGCGGCTGATAACCTCAACTCCAAGTATACCACAGGAGGATTTTTCTTGTATCTTGAAGATCTTTATTTCCACCACTTTAAGTGGTGGTTGTTTGCGCTTAAGCGACAGCGTAAAACGGGAGAAAGCAAAACGCTTTCTCCCGCTTCTGTCGTGCCGCGCTCCGGCAAAGCCAAAGGCTGCCCGCAGGCAGCCTTCGGCATAGTTATCACAATGTCGCTTAATGTCGCTTTCCGTTACTGATCCAGCACGTTGCCGTCTCCGTCGATAAGCCACAAGCTTGAGACTTTATCTTTCCAATCGCCGGAATTGATGCGATAACGTGCGCGTGCCATCCAATATTTCTGCTCTCCGTTGGTAGGAGATGCCGTGCGAACCGTTTCATAAATATTCAGATCTTCTACATAAGTCTGACTCTCGAACGTCATGTTCGTATAGCTCTCCTGATATGTATACGAAGAATAAAGCTGAACGTAAACTCTGACCGTAGAAAAGCCGAGAGTAAACTCGTTCTTGACCCGGGCATAGACTTCACCGTCTCCCGCACCGATAGTCAACGATAACGTCGTAAACAGACGAGGCTCAACCGCCGCTTCATCGATATTTGCGGTTTCAATGTCATACGTACTGTCTGTAACGTCAGAAGCGGAAGCGGACAGCGTGTTGCTCATAGACCACATACCTATCGCGAATAAGGCAGAGATCAGTATTACGGATATTATAGTAATACTACGTTTCTTTGTCATGATTCTTTCCTCCATTGTATTATTTTTTGTTACGCACAACAATAACCACTGCGATTATAACGACGCACGTAACTAAAATCGAAGCAATGATCCCGCTGAACATAAACAAATCGAATGTCGTAATATTCAGCTCGGAAAAGTAAATGGTCTCAACGTCTCTTTCATCGGAAGGAGAAAACGCCATAATGCCGAGGCATATAGTTATGAAGATAAACGCGCACGCCAGAATACCCAGACAGACAAGGACGATCACGATCGGTCCGCGCCGCCTGCCGACGGACGGTTTTTCATCCGGATCGCATTCCGCGGCTTCGAGGTTCGCGACTTCCATATCGCATCCGCCGCACGCTTCCGCGATGCACTCGTCCTCATTGAGAATGAAGTATCCGAGTTCTACCTCGAAGAAACGGCTCAACTCTATGATGTTCGTCGTATCGGGGACGGCTCTGCCCATCTCCCATTTGGATATCGTTTGTCTGGACACTCCGACAGCCTCTGCCCAATTCCTCCTGCGACAATCCTCTCCTCTTGCGCAATTTGTATATTTTATCCTCTATCGAACTCATCCCGAATAATGTCGCTCCCCGTTGAGACACGGGCGTCGGAGCGTTATCTCACGGTGCGATATGCCGAACGAATATCATCTGTTCGCAGCAGGGATCAGGTTCGGGACTGCTTCATTCCGTCAACGCTTTCGCTACGTTCACAAGTATTTTCCTTCGGCTTTCGGGCAAATTGAGATACAGCTCGCTCAATACCATAAGTCCTTCATCCGTCTTGTCCTTATCGGCATCGTAAAACAACTGCGATCTCGTCATATTGAACAATGTACATATTTCGTCGATCGTCTTGAGCGTCGGCATGAAATCCTTTTCGTTATACCAATTCCGTAAAGCCGTATAACTGATGCCTATTTTGCGCGCAAATTCCGCACGAGTCCAACCACGCTGTGCCCTCAGTTCATCAATGCGTCTGCGTATGTCCATAAAACACCTCAAAACATCGCTTTATATTTCAATTATTATTGTATATCAATTGAAATTATTTTGCGTGTTTTATGATTGCGCTATGTATATAACTTAAATTGAGTTTTAAGGTTTTTTTTGCATATTATACGCTCAGGCGATATACGGCGCGCTCCGTTCTTAAGAAACGTTCCGAAACGGACAACGCGATCATTCCGCATATACATATATTGCATATTATTGTACGTGAAGTTCTCCGCTTACGGAGAAAAGAAGAAACCTTCGCTCCAATCGAAGCTCTTATCCACGACGAACATATCCGTATAAAATATCTCGTTGCGCCGTATGCTCCTTCTCCGTCTCTTCAGTTTTTCAAACCTGGCGTCGCGCTCGCGCGTACCGCACACGGGCGGATATTCCACTATAACGGTGACCTCGTCGTTCAGGTCGTACTCACCGCATATCGCATAAACGGCGAGATCTTCCGCGTTCTCGTCGCCGCGCACGTCTACCGTATATTTCTTTATGTCGAAGCCGCTTTTGGGATGATCGCAGAACCCCGGGAGCAGACAGTATTCCTCTATCTTACGCAGCGCCTTGTCGCGTGTTGACAGGTACCCGATATTGAAATTTGCGTACGTATTCCGCTTTTTGCTCTGCATGTATGAAAAAGACAGACGAAAGATATCCCTTTTCATGTTTGCGCTCCCTGCGTGTTCTTTCCGGGTATGACCGCCGGCGGCATGTCCGCACGGGCCATGCGCGTCCCGTCGGTCTTTTCGACAAAATAATACGATAAATCGACATACGAATCAACCACTTTTGGTTTACTATGTTGTCAATATCGGTTTACATTTTGCGCAAAGAGGCATAAACCGCAAAAAAAGGGGCGCCGAAAGGCGTCCCCGTCAAATCATATGAAAATTCTTATCCCGCCGTTACGATACATCGCTTAACGATTTTTTGCCGCCCGGAGCTCCGTCAGGATCTTTTTTCGCGGAAAGCACTTTGGAGAGGAAATCTTTGAGGCGGGCGTTCTTCGGCGCTCCGAACACCTGTTCGGGCGGACCGTCTTCCGCTATGCGACCGTCGTCCATGAAGAGAACGCGCGTCGCAACTTCGCGGGCAAAGTCCATCTCGTGAGTGACTATGACCATCGTCATGCCGTCGTCCGCCAGTTCTTTCATGAGCTGGAGCACCTCGCCCACCATTTCGGGATCGAGCGCGCTCGTAGGCTCGTCGAACAGCATGTATTCGGGATTCATGCACAGCGCGCGCACGATCGCGATACGCTGTTTCTGCCCGCCGGACAGCGTGGACGGATAGACGTGCGCCTTGTCCTCCAGCCCTATGCGGCGAAGCATGGTCATCGCGCGCGCTCTCGCCTTCTCCTTATCCTCCAGCTTGAGCAGCGTGGGCGCGAGCATGAGGTTCTGCAATACCGTCTTGTTGTTGAAGAGGTTGAAATGCTGAAACACCATGCCTATGCCGCGGCGCACCTTGTCTACGTTTTCACCGTATGAATCGCGCAGCCGCTTCATCGCCGCCGAGTATTCCCTGCCTTCGAAACGACGGAGATAGTCGTTCTTCTTTATCTCGGAGATAATGACGTCCGAAAGCTCTTCCGCGGTCATATAACCTTCGTCCACGGCGCGGCGGCGTACTTCGTACATGCGCTTATACGTCTTGGACTTTACGATGATATCCCTGTGAAGATACGGGTCGACGGGCGTTATAAGTTTGTCGTTTATCCATACCTCTCCGTAGGTCGGCTCTTCGAGCAGGTTCATACAGCGCAGCAGCGTGCTCTTGCCGCTTCCGGACGGACCGATTATGGCGACCTTTTCGCCCTTCTCGATCTGTACGGACACTGCCTTGAGCACCCTGACCTTACCGAAATTCTTATACAGATTCCTAACGTCGATCACTGATACTGAACCTCCTTTCGATAAGTTTCTGAATAAGAGTGAGGATGAGCACGACCACGAGATAGATCAGCGCGGCGGTTATGAGATACGCAAGATACTCGCCGGTACTGAGACCGCGCTTATCCGCGATACCGAGCAGATCGTACACCTGATTACCGCCGAGCAATATCGTTATGTAACTGACGACGGACGTCTCCTTAACGAGTATTATTATCTCGTTGAATATCGTGGGAACGACCGTCTTTACCGCCTGAGGTATTATTATGTGAGTGGTCGTGGACAGCCAACTGAGACCGAGGGAACGTCCCGCCTCAAGCTGTCCACGATCGACGGAATTGAACCCGCTCCTGAATATCTCAGCCATATATGCGCCGCTGTTCACGCCGAACGCCACCATCGGAACGAGCAGGTTCGTGCTCGCGTCGTATATCGGGAGCATTATGACGTTGGCTATAATAAGGAGCTGCAGCAGCGTAGGCGTACCGCGTATTATCGTTATGTAAAGCCCGACTATCTTATCGAGTATGCGTATGACGATATTTGTTTTCGGAGCTACGCGGATGGAAGCGCACACGACGCCTATCACGAGGCCGAAAACTATCGCCGCCGCCGCGATCGCAAGAGTGATCAGAAGAGAGTTGCCGAATAATCCCCTGTCTGCCCACAGAAGTTCGAAAACGTTTCTACCAGTGCTTTGTTCTCCCATTATACCTCCAAAAATCGCCGCGGCGTCTGCCCGGCAGCCAGACGGCAGAGCCGGACAGACGCTTATCCGCGATATTATCCGATTTTTTTAGTCAGCCGATCCGATTATCGCGCCGCTGTGCTTGAGAATGTAATAATCGATAACTCCGCTGTCGATCATAACTTCAAGAACGGCGTTGATGTCGTCTCTGAGCTTGGTAGCGTTCTTGTTGAGATAGATGCCGTACGATTCGGGTTCGGCATCCAGCTCGATAACCGTATAGCCGTTCATGTCGTCGCCCACCGAATGCGCGGGAAGCTCGTCGATAACGATCGCATCGATCTGTCCGCCGAGGTTCTGTCCGGCAAGGATTATATTCGCATAATCTATCTGGCTGGTTTCGGTACCCTCGAGATCGCCTTTGATGTGCTCTCCGGTATCCTCATCCTCGCTGCCGTTGATAGCCTCATCGACAAGAATGCTTCCGGTCGTGGACTCCTGCGTGCCGATGCGCATGCCTTCGAGAGCGGTCACGAGAAGCTTGCCGTCCTCGGAGAGATTGCTCCGATCGGCAGCGACAGAATCTTCGACTATGGCATACTGAGTGCTGGTCGCATATTCGATGGAGAATATACCGGACTCCTCGCGTTCGGGAGTGATCGTTATACCCGCAAGACCTATCGCCATTTCGTCGCCCTGCACGCCGGTGAAGATAGCACCGAAATCAACGTCGCGGATCTGCACGTTGTAACCGAGTATATCGCCTATCTCATATGCGATATCGATATCGACGCCGACTGCATTGCCGTTTTCGTCAACGTACTCCCACGGTGCGAACGCCGCATTGGTATAGACCGTAAGAGTCTCTTTGCCATTATCGCCGCATGCCGAAAGAGCCGCAACGGAACCCGCAAGCAGGCATGCAGACAGAAGAACAGCTAAAAATTTCTTCATTGTTTTTTCTCCTTAAATGTAGTCCGCGGGAATCTCCCGCGCCTTACGGACGAAAAACAAAACTCCCTTTTCCGTTCGTTTGAAGTTATTTTAACATAGTTTTCACGGATTTACAATCTTTTTTATGTGCTTTCGCTCATTTTTCCGAATAATTATACATCGCATATCCGAAAAAACATCTCGGGCGTATCCCACAGCGGGATACGCCCGATACATTCAGTCAATTTAACCCGCGCGGAACGCCGCCGCTATATCGCGCAAGTCGGCTTTCGCGATCAGTCCTTCGGCGTAAGCGTCATCGAGAGATGATATCTCTGCGGATGCTGTATAGACCATGACCTCGTAATTCGGCTGTGGCAATCCGCAGACAAAGATCCCGTCTACATAATATTCTTCGGCAACGGCGGGGACTTCCCACTCGCTGCTCGTAAGACGCCCCATGAATACGATATTGCCGGAGAACTCGCCTGCAACTTGCACTATGACTGCTTCGATAATACTTTCATCTTTGCTCTGCGCATACTCGAGATATGCCGCCGCCATATCATCGGACGGTTCCTGCCCGGGAGGCGTATTTTCTTCTCCGCAAGCGCCGAACAACATACACACGGCAAGCAGTCCCGCGATCGCAGCCATCGCTAATGCCATCCCTGAACGACCGCGTTTTTCCATATCATCTTCTCCTCTTGATCCAAGTTTATCAAAACAAATACAGGGATGCCCATTCTCCCGCCCCCGAAACAGCGGACGGCGCAAGCAAAGCGCATCCTCTTTTTCCGATACAGCGGACGGCGCAGAGTGCTGCTATGACGGGCAGCTGGCGAGGGAGTTTACTACCGTCGCCGAGCAAACGGTAGTGCGAGGCGGAGTAAATGACCGAGCACGTAGCCCGTCAGAGTAGTGCTATGCGCCGTCCCTCACGGATATAAACGTCCTCGGGACAGCTCCGGACAGCACGTTGCGCACGTCGTGGGATGCTGAACCTATGATGACGTCTATGCCCGCACGCACGCAGGGCTTGATGTATTCGAGCTTCGCCGCGGCTCCGCCCGCGCCCTTGCGCGAAGCACCGACGCAGCGGCTCTTGTATTCGTCGATCTTGTTCAGCACTTCTTCTTTGGTGCCCGTTATCTCCGTTATGAGCGACGACTTGTCGCTTATATCGCGATATACGCCGTCGAGCGTGGAGAGGATGAGAAGGCGTTTCGCACCCGTCAGACAAGCGATCTGCGCCGCCGTCTCGTCGTTATCCACGAGTTCGACGGTGTTCCTGCCCTCGCGCGCGAGGTTGGACAGCTCCGTCTTGCGCAGCTCTTCGACCGCCACCGCGTCGTTATAATTGACTATAGGGATGGCGTGCTGCTCGCTCGCGCGAAGAAGAAGAGAAAGTATGTGAGCGCGCGATACGTCGTTGTTGAAATGCGCGTGCTCGACGAGCACCTGCCGGACGGAGTAACGCGGATCGATGAAACGGCGGTACGTCTCCATGAGTATCGCCTGCCCCTGCGCCGAATAATCCGCCTTGACGTCCTCGTCGCTGCCGGAAAGCTGCCCGCCGCTGCGGCGCATGTAATCCAGCCTGCCTATCTCCACCGCGCCGCTCGTCACCCACACCGTGCCCGGCGTGAGCCAGTGACCTATCATCGCGAACTTGTTGTAATCTATGTCTCCGTGCTTGGCGTCAATAAGCGCCATCGAACCTATTTTTCCTACGAGTTCTATCATCCGTCACACTCCGAAATGCCTGAGCGTCTCATCGAGTTCATCCACCTTCTCTCCCAGCCGTGCGGAAAGCCCGCCCGACGCGACCACGCCGCGCAGTCCTACGAGCAGCGTGCGGGAAAGACGTATGTCCTGTTTTGCGACGCTCTCTCCGAGAGCGCCTGCCACGCTGAAAAGCTCGTCCAGCTCACGCCGCGACGCGCCCGACCTCTCCGCCAGCTCGCACATATCCGCAAGACGTTCGGTGATATCCGAGACCGCCTCGTCGGGGATGAACGGTTCCACTTCGGTGACTGTCTCCTCGCGCGGTTCGATGCGCTCGTGCGCGTTCTCGCTGAACGCACGAAGCTCTCCGAGCACGCAGTCGGCGAGCGGCACGACGACGTTGTGAGCGAACGACATGAAAGCGAAGCTCACGCCGTTCCCCGAATAGTAATATTCGTCGAGGAACTCCTGAAGCCCGACCTCGTGCGTATCGAACGCGTAAAGAAGGTTGACCGCGAAAGCTATCAGCTCGCGGGGGCGCGACGGAGGCAGCAGCGAATAACGCTTGCCCGCCCTGACGCGCGCTTTCGCAAACGCTTCGCGGAAATCGAATCCCGCGCACGCGTTTGCCACTATAGCCTGAAGTTTCCCGGACGTCGCGATCATGACGAGCAGTTCGCTTATCCTGCGCTCCGCCATGATGAACTTGACGTCGGCAAGCTCCCTGCACGCGTCGCAGAAGTCATATACGGCGTCGTCGCTGTCGTCTACGTATTCTTCAAATTCCGCTTCCATCATAAAGGGTAAACTCTCCCCGCACGCCCGCGGCATGCCAAAATTCTCATAGAACAGTATAAAGCATTTCCCCGTAAATCGCAAGCGTTTTTAAGCGATCGGAGCCAAGCAGGCGCGCCGCGCAAAGTCGATTTGCCATGCCGGAAAAGAAAGTTGACATTCACGGCGGAGAGTCATATAATAGTGGAATGAAAAACGGAACGGAACAAAGAGCGCGAAGCGGCATGCTGACAAGCGGCATAGGCATCGCGTGCAACCTGATGCTTGCGGGCGCAAAGATAGCCGTAGGCGCAGTGAGCGGGCTCGTATCCGTCATGGCGGACGGGTTCAACAACCTCAGCGACTGCGGAAGCAGCGCGGTGTCGCTCGTTTCTTTCTGCGTCTCCGAAAAACCGGCGGACAAAGAGCACCCCTACGGTCACCGCCTTGCCGAATACGTGGCGTCCATGGTGACCGGCTTTCTCGTGCTCTTCCTCGCAGTCGAGCTGATGAGAGAATCGATAAGCAAGATAATATCCGGCGAAACGACGGATACCTCGTGGGTGGTCTTTCTTGTGCTCGGCATTTCCGTCGTCGTCAAGCTCGGGATGTTCGCGCTATACCGCATCATGGCGAAGCGGCTGAATTCCGATCCGCTCAAAGCCGCCGCCACAGACAGCCTGTGCGATTGCGCAGCCACAGCAGCGGTCGGCGCGGGCGTGGGCATACTGATCGGAACGGGATTCCCCGCAGACGGATGGGCGGGCGCGCTCGTTGCGCTGTTCATCGTGTGGCAGGGTCTGAAGATACTGCTCGAAGCAGGCTCGAAACTGCTCGGGCAGGCTCCCGACAAAGCGCTCACCGACAGGATGAAGGAAATAATCCTTTCGGGCGACGGCGTGCTCGGCATGCACGATCTGCGCGTATACGGCTACGGAAAAGGCGTGGCGTTTGCCACCGTGCATGTGGAAATGGACGCTTCCGTGGACGCGCTGACCTCGCACACCGCCCTCGATTCCATCGAAAGACGCGTCTCGGACGAACTCGGCGTCACTCTCACCGCTCATCTCGACCCCGTGGACCTCGCGGACGAACAGGCGCTGGCACTCGAGAAAAAAGTGCGCGAAGCGATCGAACATCCGAACGAAGGCGTGGAAGTACACGACTTCCGTCTCATACGCGGGACCGTCGACAAAGTTGTGTTCGACGTAGGAGCGCCCTATTCCTACCCTGCCGGCGACGCCGAACTGAAACGCGAGGCGGAGGACGCGGTGCGCTCGCTCGGCGATTACGAACCGGTGGTGACGATAGACAGAGAATAGACCGAAAGACCGGCGGAGTACCGGTCTTTACCGTCATATGCGCATATGTACATATATGATCCGCATCCCGCGCCGCCGCTTTTCTCCCGATCCGCGATCCGCGGCAGAGCGCACGGCGCAAAACGCAGGATCTGCCGCCCGAGCGCAGAACGAGCATACGAAAAAACCGCCCGCAGGCGGTTTTTTGTCATGTTTACATGCTTATTTGTTTATGATGCTCTCGAAATGCCCTACTTTCTCGTTGATTCCGCCAATGACCTTCATTATGTAGTTGGTATTGAGCGAATTCTGTTCCGCGTCGCTGAAATCTCCGTCTATCGACATGAGACAGCTGAGTATGCTTGCGGTGCGGTCGACAAACGTCTTCAGCAGATCCTGAGGGATGATCGCGTCGACCAGGGCGAAATCGTTAGTGAACTCCTCGCAGATATCGTCGATCGCGGGTCTCCACGCGTCGAGCAGACGTTTGAGCGAAGCGTTGTCCGATACGACGATGGCTTCCCACGTAAGATCCGTTTTGTTCTTTGCATTGAGTACGCGCACGATATCGCCGTAGTTCGTGATGCTGTTGATGAACGCAAGCTCCGTACCCGAAGCGTGTTCGTCGCTCGCCGCAAGCTCGATGAGCGAATATTGCAACAGGACGTCATACTGACGGCAGAATATATCCGGATCGAAGGACGCTCCGTTCTTTTTGCGTATATCCGCCTGCACTTCGGCTATCGCCCTGAGCAGCCCTACCGCTTCGCCATATTCTTTTGCGGCCTTTACGAATATCTGCCGCTGTTCCTTCTCGTCCATTTGTGATGTCTCCTTTTATATTTTAGTCTGCGAGCCCCGTCCGACGGCGCTTTACGGGTAAAATGATAGCATTTTCGGATAAATTTGTCAAGTGTATAAGAACAAAGCAAATGCGCCGGAGACATGAAAGCCGCCCCGTCAGGGGCGGCTTTCGTTCTTCCGGTCGCTGCCGGACGAATTTTATCAGTGCTTATACTTCTCGGGATTCTTGCGGCTGTCGAGGAGACGAAGCACGATCCATACGATACCGCCGATGATGAGCGCGTATATGACGATATTGCCTATCAGCAGACCGATCGCCCACGGAGCGAGACCATTTCCGCAGCCTAGTTTTCATCCTCTACCATTATCACTTTCCACATAACCGCCGCCTTCCCTCCGACGTGGTCATACAAGAGTATAGCACATACTTTCAAAGATTTCAATAGCATTCGAAAAAAATAAATGCGTCGGATACGAAAAACATGACGCGCGGCAGAGTTACATCAGGAATTCGTCGCTCAGTATATAGTAATACTCCAGCAGCTCGCGCGAATAGTCCATTATCTTTCCCTCGGGCAGGACAAGCAT
This sequence comes from uncultured Eubacteriales bacterium, assembly GCA_900555875.1. GTDB lineage: Bacteria > Bacillota > Clostridia > Christensenellales > Pumilibacteraceae > Protoclostridium. Next base: position 2,264 of record USNB01000010.1, on the reverse strand, counting down.
ACGCGTGATCCCTATGCGCTCGACGAAAGCGGGACTATGACTGACGACGATAACGGTGCCCGTATAATCGTTTATGTTGTCGCCTATGACCGCCTGCGTATCGGGATCGAGATGGTTGGTCGGCTCGTCGAGGAGAAGCAGGTTCGCCTTTGACAGCAACACTTTGCAGAGCGCGACGCGCGCCTTTTCTCCCGGCGAAAGCACGGACGCTTTTTTGAATACCGAATCCCCCGGGAACAGAAAATTGCCGAGCACGTTCCTGAGAGCGAGATCGGTATAATCGGCGGTACGCACGTTTTCGAGCACATCCGCGGAAAGATCCACAAGCTCCAATTCCTGCGCATAATAAGCCGTTTCCGCATACCGCGACACGGTTATGCTGCCGGAGTCGGGCGCGAGCCTGCCCGTAAGCAGCTTGAGCAGCGTGCTTTTGCCCGCGCCGTTTTCTCCGACGACGAGAAAGCGTTCTCCTCCGCTTATCGAGAACGACAGTTTGGAATAGAGCTTTTCTCCGCCCGGGTATGCGAACGACAGATCGGACACTTCTATCGGCACCGCCGGGGACTGCCTGCGGGGAGTGAACTGCATTTTCACGCGCTTATACGTTTTATCGTGCGCTTCCAACTCTCCGAGTTTGCGCTCCAGCTTCTTCTCCCTGTCCTGCCCCATGCGTTTGAGATTATGGTTCGTCCGGCTGGCGGCGCGCGCCTTTGCGACGAATTCGGCAAGCTGCTTTATCTCGCGCTCCTGCTGTTCTATACGCAGACTGCGGAGCAGCCTGTCCCGCGCATATTTCTTTTTGAACTCCGAATAATTTCCCTCGTACCTGACTATCCTGTGAGTCGTCTTGTCGAGAAAAAGTATACCGTCCGCGATCTCGTTCAGAAAATCCGCGTCGTGGCTGATGACGAGCACCGAACCGTGACAGCGCCTGAGATAATCCGTCACGAACGCGCGGGTATCTTTGTCGAGATGATTGGTCGGCTCGTCGAGCAGCAGTATATCCGCATCCGAAAACAGCAGTCTCAGAAAAGCTATACGGGACCTCTGTCCCCCCGACAGCTCGTGCGGATCCTTGTCCAGCCAATCTTCGGGCAGCCCGGACGAGACGATGAGATCGAGCAGCGCGTCTTCGGCATTGTAGCAGTCAAGTCGGTCCAGCTCTTCCTGCACCTGCCCCATACGCTTCAGCAGCTTATCCGTATCCGGCGGATCGGACGCGAGTTTTTCGCATATATCCTCATATTCGGCGTTGAGCGCCCTTATCGGACGGCCGTCATAGATATAGTCCCAGACGGTGCCGCAGTCTTCGGGGATCGTTATTTCCTGCGGAAGGTATCCGATACGCGCACGGCCGCACGATACGGTGCCGGAATCGGGTTCGGTGATGCCGAGCAGAACTTTGAACAGCGTGGTCTTGCCCGCGCCGTTCACTCCGACTATACCCGCCTTTTCCGCGTCGCGCACGGTAAAACACGCGTCGTCGAATATGACGTCCGCGCCGAAAGCCAGACATAATTTATCGCATCTTATCATTCGGTCGTCCTCCGCACGGAAAGCCGTCGCTTCCGATGAACGGCGTTATTATAGCCCATACGGCGCCGCAATGTCAACGATTTGCGATCCGCTCCTCCCGTCGCCGAATACACGGCACGTCAAAGCCCCTTCCCTGAGACCGGAAAGGGGCTTACTGCGGCGTCTTATACGGTATGGATTCAGGTCACCGTCAATATCCCTTCGAGAAGCACTATCGTATAATTGGACGTAACGTCGTTGCCGTCGGCGTCCTCGATGCGGATATTCTCCTTGTCTTCGAAACTGTTGCCGGACAAACCTTTATTTGTCTGCTCACCCGTCACCTTTACGGTACTTTCGATTATCCTGTCCCCTTCGGCGAGGCTTCCCATCCATACTGACCAGCCGGGAGCCGTGAGCGGAACAGGATCGCCGTTCTCGTCTTCCATATACGGACGTTCCGCGGAATCGCTGATGATGTAAAGCATTGCGGGCGAAATGATTATCGTGCCGCTATCCGTATCGACGGTGACGTGACCCGTTTCTGCGGAAGCGTCTCCGGTAACTTCGTTCTCCGGCGCTGCATCTTCTGCCATAACCGGGACTGCACATAATGTCATTCCTGCCAGCATAGAAGCTGTTAATAATACGCTCACCATTTTTTTCTTCATGTTACTTCCTCCTTTAATTATATCTTTTAATTTTTTTAATAACTACTTGAAATTTTTTGATGGATACAAAGTTTTCAC
>USNB01000009.1 GCA_900555875.1 uncultured Eubacteriales bacterium | reverse complement strand
TCGGCGCAAAGAGTGAAGAATATGCCGCGGAAATTGCCGAACTGTTCGGCGTAAAGCACCTGTGGGAGAGACACCCGCAGTCGCTTTCGGAAGGACAGAAGCGCCGCGTTTCCATTGCGGCGGTCGCAGCCTGTGAACCGGAAGTTTTGCTTTTGGACGAACCGACGGTGGGGCAGGACTACGACGGACTTTGCGCTCTGGTGGAGATATTAAACAAGCTGCACATGCAGTCGGGCAATACAATGATAACCATTACCCACGATGTGCGCTGCGCCGAGGCGCTCTGCGACAGGGCATATCTTATCGAAGGCGGAGTCGTTGCAGCGCGCGGCGGCAAGGCTCTCGTGCGGGAATATTTCGCGTCGTGAACGATAACGGAACGCGATATGCGCCGCTCATATCGGATATCCGATCGCAGCGCAAGAAGTATACGTAAGCAGAAAAGAAAATCATATCGATTTTTTTACGCATGAGTTCGCATATGAGAACTTGCGGTGGAACGAAAAATCACGTTATCTTTCGCGGCGCTCGGCTGTATGGATACAGATAGCTTTTAAGAATAAAGGAGAACGCTCGGTGCTGTTAAAGTTAGAAAAGATCGGAAAGATATATGATTCGGGCGACATTCTCACGGTGGGTATCCGCGGGATCGATTTGGCGTTCGACTATAACGAGTTCGTGACGATCGAAGGGGAGAGCGGTTCGGGCAAGAGCACGCTCTTAAACGTTATCGGCGCGAACGATACATACGAGGAAGGGGAGTTATATTTCAACGGCGAACCTACTTCGCACTACTCCGAAAGCGATTGGGAAAAGTACCGCGAAAAGAATATCGCCACCATCTTTCAGGACTTCAATATCATAGAAAACCTCACCGTTTTGGAAAACGTAGAGCTTGCGCTTTTGCGTTTGGATGACGTGAAGGAGAGAAAGAAGAGAGCAAAGGAACTCATCGCCCGCGTGGGGCTTACCGAGCAGATGAACAGGCGGGGCAGCAAACTTTCGGGCGGTGAAAAGCAGAGGACAGTCATCGCCCGCGCGCTCGCAAAGGACGCGCCCATCATTCTCGCAGACGAGCCGACGGGCAATCTCGACGTCAAGGCGAGCAAAGAAGTGGCGGCGCTTCTGAAAGAGGTGAGCCGCGATAAACTTGTCATCGTCGTCACGCACAACCCCGAATTTTTCAAGCAGTACGCCACGCGCCGCGTGCGCATCTATGACGGCAGCGTGAGTGAGGATAAGCAAATAGAACCGCCCGCGCCCTTATCGCAGACGGTTTGCGAGGTTTTGCCTCCCGTTAACCGTTTTCATAATTTCAGGAACACTTTACATATCGGCGTTCTCAACTACAAGAGCCGCCCTAAATTTACCACAATGATGAGCCTTGCGCTCGCGGTGTGCGCGGTAACGCTCTTTCTCGTCATCGCGCTGTTCGGGCAGAGCCTGATCTCACCGCTCACGACTACGCTGGACGGCGTGGGGATAGAGGGCAAAGTCATCGTGTCCGGCACGGGGGACGGCATTTCAGCCGATACGCTGGACGAACTCGCCTATGATACAAATGCGGGCTATATCCTCGGCGACAGAACGCTGTCCGAATTTACCGTCGCCGTTCCCGAAAGCGGGGATATGCTTGGGAATTATGAAGTTATCTGCCTGTATTCGCCGTATGAGTACAACCTTTCGGCAAGTGAGGGCGTGTTGGTACTTCCGCAATCGGCAAGTGCCGACGGAGCGGCGATCGCCGGTGCATTCACAAACGCAGACGTCGGTCTGGAGAATATAGAGATAAAAACTTCGCTCACGGCAGAGGACGTGCGGCTGTATCTCGGCTACGGTGCGCTTGCGGAAAACGGACTGAAGATACAGGCGATAAACAGCACTGTAAGGCTTGGCGAGGACGAAACGACGGTCTATACCTTTGCGGTAAATTCTTCGCTTGCGGACGGAAATATCAACCTTGTCAACTCAAATTACTTCAACGTGGTGGGGCGGACGGCGGTGTTTACGGCAAAGGCGGATAAGGCGTATATCGTCGCCGATGCGAGCGAGGAGAATGAGAGCATAGACGGGCTGATCGTCGAAATGAGCGCGGCGGACTATGCCGCCATGTTTGAAAGCGATATGGCGAGCGCAACGCAGGCGTGCCTGTACTATTCCTCGGACGAAGCCGCCCGCGCCGCGATAGCAAATCTTCCCGAAGGGTACATGGGCTTGCTTTCGACAAGCAATATCTATGTGCAGAATCCCGGCGACATATTTACGACAAACGTGCTCTGGTACGTCGCGCTCATTGCCGTGAGCCTGCTCATCGGCGTGCTGATCGGAATCATCTTCATGCGCAGCGTGAAGATTTATCAGGCGGACTTTGCGGTGTATCGGACGCTGGGCATTCCGAACAAGGTTTCCAGCCGTTCGCTGTATATCCAGATGGCGCTCATTTTCCTGCCCGCGCTGGTGCTGCTGCCTCTCGTTTCTCTCATTGCGACGATCATCCCCGGCAGCAGTCTGACGTTCATCTCGGCGGGCAATTACTTCTTCATAGAAGTCATGCTGCTGCTCATCGTCGAGCTTGTGGCGTTCGGGTTCAATAAGAGTTTGAACGGGCAGAGTATCCGTAAATCGTTACGCCGCGGGTCAAAATAAGGGGGTGTGTTTATGATTAGAATCGAAAACATCGGTAAAGTATTCAACGCGCACTCCCGCAACCGCAACGAGGTATTGAAGGGCGTCTCCTTCGAGCTTCCCGAAAAAGGCTTTATCGCCATATACGGCAAGTCGGGCAGCGGCAAGACGACCTTGCTCAACATCATCGGCGGGCTGGATAAACAGGACAAGGGAAAGATCTACATAGACGGCGAAAACGTTGCCGGAAAAGTGGATAAGATACGCAACGCCAAGATCGGGTTCATCTTCCAGAACTACTATTTGGAACGCGGCTATACCATCGCCGAAATCATGCGCAACGCCATGCACATCGCGGGCTTTAAGGACGAGGAAGAAATAAAGTGCAGGACGGAGGAAGTTCTTACGCTCGTGGACATGGAGCGGTTCAAGAACAAACAGGGCGACGCGCTCTCCGGCGGACAGAAACAGCGCGTAGCTATCGCCCGCGCGCTCATCAAGGGCGCGGACGTAATCCTTGCCGACGAGCCGACGGGCAACCTCGACGCGGAAAATACCATGAAGGACATGGATATTCTCAAAGAAATCTCCAAGACCAGACTCGTCGTGGTGGTCACGCACGAGATAACGCTCATCAAGAAATATGCCGACAGCTACATAAAGCTCGTTGACGGAAAACTGGACGAGGACACCGACCTCGGCGAGGTGTTCCAATACGACACCGAACACAACAATATCTATGTGGACGAAAAGCCGCGCGGAGAGGTGAAAGAGGGCGCGCTGGACATAGAGTTCTACGGCGATACCCCTGCGGCAAAGGATACCATACAGGTATTTAACGATAAGGGAAACATCTACATAAAGGCGGGTGCGAACGTCACCGTTCTGGATGAGCGTAGCGAAAAAAAAATCATCTTCCGCGGCACCGAGAGGCGAAGTGAAGAAGAACAGCCCGCCCGTCTTGTTCCCGACTTTGCAAAGAGTACGGCAAAGCGCAACGGCAGGCTGTTCACGGGAAAGAGCATATTCAGCCTGTTCCGTTCGGACGGGAGCGAACGCGCCTATTCGACGGCAAATATCTTCAAGCAAATCTTCATCTTCGTCATCGCGGCGGTGCTGTGCTTTCTTTCCCTCATGGCGTTCGAGGCGGCGAACACGAGAATTGAAAATAAGGTGCTTGATAGCAACAGTGTGTATGTCAACATGAATACCTATACCGACCTGCGCACGCTGGATACGAGTTTGTACGAGCACATCGACTTCTTTGAAACGCGGTATAAGCAGGGCAGTTTTTCGTATAACGAGATAGCCTCGCTTTCGGGCATATCGGCGGACTATACTCCCAAAGCGATCGAGGCGGACGACACGGCGGAGAGCGTGGGACTTACCTACGGCGAAATGCCGCAGGAAGGGGAGGTGCTCATTTCCCGCGCGCTCGCCGAAACGCTGAAAACGCAGTTCCGCCTTCCGGAGCTAAGCAGCGACCGCGCAATGCTTTTGGTCGTATTTGAGGGGGAATACCGCGTAAGCGGCATTACGGACGGAGCAATGCCCGCGGTGTACCTCAACAAAGTGGACTATGTAAACTTCCTCGGCGTGTACAACACGGTGCAGTTCAACGACTACAACAACCTGTTCTTTGCCGCCGATTTTGCGGGAACGAGTTATACGAGCGAAATTCTCTTGTCCGACAGTTCTACGCTCGGCGACAGCGAAGTGACGGTGGAGATCAACCGCAATTCGCTGTATAAGATGATGAGCGACACCACGCAGGCGGATTACCTCGTCAATGTGACGAACTCCTACCTCGCCGCAACGTCCGGCACGTCCACGGCGATTCAGATCGTGGGCAGTCGCCCGATGTATGTGCAGAGGTTCGAGATCACGCGCGACGTTATGGATACGGATATCCGCATTTACGTCAATGAAAACACGCTTTCCAACATTTTTGTCGCGTTGCAGCCGGACATCGACGCATTGCAGGGTACGACCTCTTCCGCAGGCATTGCCTCGCAGTTCTACTTCGAGATAAAGACGAGCGGAGGGGAACAGCTTGCCTCTCTTACGAGCACGCTCTCGCAGCTCGGCATCCGCAGTATCGACATCAATGCGCTTTATGCGCGGGAGAACGCGGAAATCATGGGCGATGCGACGGGCAATCTTTCAATCTTCTTCGTCGTGCTCGCGTTGCTGCTCATCGTGTGGTTCTTTATAGAAAAATCGGGGAGCATACGCAACAGCAAAGAATACGGCATTTACCGCGCGATCGGCGTGAACAGGAGCAATCTTCTGTTCAAGGAGATGCTGACGGCACTCACGAGCAACATGATCGGGTATATCGTGTTCTATCTCATCGTGTTTGCGCTCATGTGCGTGCGGTATGCGGTCATGAACATGGCGTTCGGGCTGTTCGCCGGCATTGCGCTTGGCGTTATGGTTGCAGGCGGTCTTCTGATGCTCGCAATATCGCTTATTCCGTACCTGTTCGTGCTGTGGCAGACGCCCGCGCAGATACTTGCGCGTTATGACATTTAGGAATCCACCCGACCCGGTATGCCATACGGGAAGGGAATTCAAATAAATAAAAAGGAGAAATAACTATGGCAAAAACAAAAAATAAGGTTGTTATTGTGATAGCGTGCCTTATGCTTGCCGTATTGTGTGCGGTTGTGCTTGCCGCCTGTGGCGACACCGAAACGTACACCGTCACCTTCATGGTGCGCGAAAACGGCACGACGGGCGACTGGCAGCAGTACACGACCGTCGATACCAACGACGACGGCTCGGTAACGCTCCCCGCCGAACCTACCGTGGACGGCTATACCTTCCGCGACTGGTACACGGACGAGGCTTGCAGTGCGGATAATGTGTTTGACGAGAGCAATGTAACGGGCGACATTACCGTGTACGCACTCATGGCGGAGGCGAACATCACGCTCAACATTACGGACGGCAGCGGCACGGCAACGCAAATTGCGGGTACGCTCTCCGCGCTTTCTCAAACGACAACGGAACAGGAAGTCGCCGCAGCCGCAGAGAACCTCACGTTCGACGGCTGGTACACGGACGCCGCGTTCACGCAGAAGTATTCCGACGGCATGGACGCCACCGCGCTCTACGGCAGATATATGGCGCAGATCACTTACGATAACGGGTATGAACCGCTATACACCGAACTTGTAACGCCGGGCGAAATGACCACCGCACCCGATACAAGAGTGGATGACTTCGTAAAGCGTTATATGGATGACGAGGACATCTCTTATTTGGATGCCGAAGGGAATGTGATCGATTTTGCGAAGGATAGCATTGATGGCAACATGGCTGTAACGGTTCTTTGGAAAACGCCGGGGCTCGTATATACTGCAATCGAAGGTCAGAACGATAAATATTATGTATCGAATATTGACAATGACGATTATATTACATACCCTGTTATATCTTTCCTTTCAAAAGACGTTAACGGCGTTGACCGTACTGGAAATGCTGTCAGCGGAGATGTGCTCGGAGTTGTGTTCGATAAGTTTGGGATTGGTCTGAATCATTCTCAAAACGCTACTAAAATCATGTTTGCGGACGGTATTGAATATATTAAAGGATTACAAATGGATAGCTCGACAGGCATGTCTCCAAGTCAGGTAAAAGAAATTGTGTTTCCTTCAACGCTCAAAATTCTGGAACAGTCTGTTTGGGGGTTCGGAAGTCTTGAAGGTTTGACTTTGCCCGAAAGTCTGGAAGTTGTAATAGACTGTTTTTGGAAAAATCATACAACAGGTTTGGATGGTTTTAGAAACGACGGATATGATTTTAGCATCACCATTCCTGCATCTGTAACGGATATGTCGCTGGTTCCCGCAAATCTCGACCTTTCTGAAAATTCGCTGTTCGAATATGAGAACGGAAGACTTTACAAGGTGGACAATAGCAGCAAAATTCTTTGTTCTGAATATCAGTCTAATATTACGGACGACAGACTGGTTGTAGAAGAAGGTGTCACAGGAATTACTGTAGGTATACTCAATTATCTTGAGTACAGCTATCTTTCTCTTCCGTCCACTTTTTGTGAAGTGGGGTATCATAATGCAGCAGAAAATTACAACAGCTACACCGGAAGTTTTCTGACTGCTTCGGTAATTATTAGTAATCCGAATAATGTTCCGGAGCCTTCGAGCTCCTCGTTGAGTTATGCGATCGTTGGAAATCTTGATGCGCTTGAGTATGTCATGATTAACCAGACGACGACTTCGTTGCCCGAAGGCGTCAGCGATTACGCTTTTGTTTCGACCTCCGGAAGTCCGTATAATTCAGACGAATTCCGGAAAAACGTAAAAGTCGTATTTGTAGGGGAGGTGGCAACCGGTAACAATATCTTCGTGCAGATCATTGCAACGAATACCCGTAATAACACGACGCAAGTCTTCGACATCAATACGCTGAAAAGCGGAGACAGTCTTACTGCATCTATAATTTTGCAAACTGTTGGCTTATCTGATGAAACGGCGGAATACAGCATTACAAGCCTTGGCGAAGCGTTTGCGGACGGCGCTGTTACGACAAATCAATACATAAATATCGATTATATCACGATTACAAGTGGATATACTTACGAAATCAATGAGGACGGAAAAACGGCTACCGTAACAGGATTTGATCAGGATGGTGCCGAAATCCTCGATAGCGGATTATATCGCGTCAACATACCTTCAAAAACGCCGGATGGCTATACAATAACTGCCATTGCCGCAGAAGCATTTATGGGAGAGAGCCGCATTCAGGAAATCTACATTGCGAACACTGTACAGTCCATTGGTGCGCGCGCGTTTATGAATACTTCAAATCTTGAATTGGTCGACATTGCGGCGGGAAATCTGAAGGATGAAGATGCATCGAATGATGGCTTGAAAACAATCGGTGAAAGAGCCTTTGAAAATATTGGCTGCATCTACACCGAGAGCACCGGAGAATGGACGGTCAATGAAGAGTTGCCTACGGTGGAAGTAGTCAATAAAAAAGTCAATGCGGTGACCATAAAAGTTCCTCTGTCCAACCTTGAATCTGTGGGAGCATATGCGTTTAAGTCTCTTGCAATCGCTACATTCGCGCCAGTTGAGGGCGAAGAAAACAGGTATATATGTTATGGGTTGAAAGGTGCTTTGACCGGTAGTTATATAGAAAGCGATCTTGAAGAAGGCGGTTTTTATTGGTACATGAGTAACGCGGGAAATAGCTATATGGGTATCCTGCAGTATGTAAAACAGGGTACTGAAACAGCCTCTGATGAAAGCAATGTCACTGTAATCGATGCAAGACTTATAGCGATTGCAGGTGGAGATCCCGCAACCGGTTTTAGGTTGCATATAGGCATATCGATGAGAACTGCAAGTTTTGCGTCGTTTGCTCCTATTCTGAAAACAGCTGTTGTTCGTTTTGAAGTAATGACCGGTTCGGTGTATTTCATAGATTATCCTATCGAATTCGGCGTTGTTTCAAAAGTACATGCAAACGCCTTTACCGATATGGGTAGCGAGAAGATATATTGGTATGGCCCGGAAGGTGATACTTGGCTGGCGCAGAGTGATCTGCAGAATCAAAGCAGCGAGATTTTCGAAGACGGCTGGTGGGAAGGTGTTCCTAATTCCCAAAATACCGTTACAAGCAATGCTAAAACAGATGGTAATACTATTTTAGGGCAATAAGAAACAGCATCCGCGCGGCAAAATGCCGCGCGGATAAAAGGTAAAATTATGAAAAGAAAAGGTTTGATAGTAGTCATTTTAAGTATGATGACGGTTTGTTTACTGTTTGCGGGATGTTCTGTACAGAATTTATCTTCTCCGCAAGATGTGATCAAAGACGCATACGGCAATACGGAATATACGATTTCTTTCAATTCAGAAGGTTTGGATGAGCCGATTGAGGATATCATATATACGGCGAACAGTATGCCTACGCTTCCGACGCCCACGCGAGTTGGATATGTGTTCGGAGGCTGGTATTTTGACGCATCATATACGAAACCGTATATGGATGGGATATTGCATTTGTATATGCGTGATGTGACATTATACGCAAAATGGGAAAGAGAGGCCTTTTCTGCAAATGGTACATACGAGATAGAATATACAGCTGAAATAGTCGAGGGAAGCGTGCGTGAAGGGACGCTCGCTTCCCTATACGGCTATAATAATTTGGCGGACGATATTATATCGGATGAAACATATATAGAAAAGTCGAATGACGGTTTCGTCTTGAAATTACAGTATGATTGCGGTGCTTTGGAACCGCTTACTATGTCGAGTTATCCGGCATATACCGTTAGCATTTCAGCGCTTACATCCGATTCGAGTATCTATATAGAGGATACGATCAATTCCTATACAGATACCGTAAAGACTCTTTTTATCGATATATCGGAAGAAAATCTTTCTGAACCTATCTATTTTAATGTTACTACAACGAATTGGCGCGTACAAGGCTTGACGGATGATGAAAGAATTCAAACAACTACTTCATATACGTTAAAATTTGAAATAACGAGGCTGATCGGTTTTTCTGAAGTGTTTGAAGATACATCTGTGCCGCTTGTGGACGGGTATTATTCTGCCCGTACTTATATAGCAGCGACGGATTTGAGCCAAACCATGGTTGAAAGTTTTAATCCTGTTTATTCCTATATTATCGCCGAAGACGGTAACTATACGCTTATCAAACCGTTTTATCCGTATTTCGGGATTGCGGAATATGAAATGGGCGGATTGCTTGAACCCATAAGCGCAAATTTTTATTATAGAATGAGTACGTTTATGCCTGTCAATGCTTGCTTCGGAATTGATATTTCAGAGTATGAAGGGCAGGAAGGAATAGCAACAGATTACTTCCCGGAAACATATCATGCAGATTATTATCGCGACTTAACGGTGGAATTTAATGCTGAAACGGGAAATATGTACTATATCATAGATCTAGGAAATAATTTAAATCAAGCGTTGGTTTTGTCGGGTTCACCTACCGGCTTTATGGAGACAAGTGTTGATATTGGTGAGGTACATCAGGTTCTGACTTTGGATACAGACCATGTGGTAAAAATTACAGGAATAGATTACGAGCCGATCACCGGTGACTATTTTACATATGAGGAAGAGTTCCAATATTATCCCGGCGCATTGTCTGATCTGAATTCCCGCGGGCTTACCTATGATGCAACGGAACAAATGGGTCTATCGACAAGTTTAATCAATTATTTTTATACGGCGACAAGTGCAAATTCCGAATACACGGCGCGAACAGCTTATAGTAGTAGAATCACTTATTCTGCAACGGATGCGACGAATGCGCGTTCTGTGGCTGATTCAAGATATCAGATAGCTTATCTTACAGCAACTATGCAGATATACGGATATGATGTGAAAGAGGCGGCGACAACAAATAAAAAGTTATACGCCGATGAGATGACTCTTAGTACCTTTACGACCGCAAATATTCGTGAGTGGAATGAGATACGTGTAGGGAAATCGCTTGCGAACGGAGAAACAGTAAATGTATCACAACTTTTTGCGGAAAAAGTCAACTCTAAATACAATTTCACAGGAGTGACGTGGCAGGCATATGCTATGAATAGAGGCAATGTAGATTTTTCATCGCCTGTTACTGTTGAAAGTTCGTTTGTGTTTGACAGAGAACTTGCAATATTATTTACTTACAATGACGGTAATAGTAAGGCGACATGTCTTGTTGAATTGATTTTTGAGTCTGAACCGGAATTGGAAATAGTGAATGATTATTATGGCTGGCATCTGAAAGATGGGGAAGATGATGTATATGTTTCCGATAGCCTTTTTGAATTGCACAGCAGGGTATATTATCCGTATATTTCATATCAGTGGGGATATACATCAGGCTCACTGGCAGGACAATTATTTAATACGGAAACTTATGTCAATGACACGGGTGTAAATGTTGCGAGAGTGGGCCGGTATACATTGTCGGGAGGGAATTATCAGCTCGACAGTGTACCGCGCAACACGCTTGAATTTACAATGGGCAATGATTACTATTTGCTTGCTTTTCAGATAACAAATGTTTACGGCGAGCATAAGATAATCTATTTTGAATATACAGCATCAGAAAGTGAAACATATTCTATAACAGATAGCTCCGACGGGAATGGGAATACATACGCATCAGGCGAATTTGAATATGAAAATGATGGAACTGTAAAGCCTGTGGAAGTAAGTGTGTCCGAATTTATGACAGCAAATAATATGGAAACGTTGCTCTCCCGCGAATTTTATTATCACACAGGAACGACGACGGCTCGCATGAATTGTCTGTATTATAGTATTTTTACAGATTCTCAAATAGAAAAAAATGCTGCATATTCCGATGTTGCAACTTTGATTGAAGATGTGAAAAGATACAGTGAAGGCAGCGGATATACAATCATTTCAATCGTATATGGATACGGCGATAATCGTATTTATGCAAATTATGTCTGCAGAGTAACTTTCGGCGGAACGTTGACTTACAGTCAAATGGAGCATGACGAATACTTTACAGATTATGTCTATACGATAAGTCCGAAGGCAATTTATGGATATAATGGTGAGCTCATTGGAAGTTATAACGTATCTATCAGAAAGTATGTTTCAATGGAAAGCACGGAACTGATGTCTGCTTATTCGTCGCAAAATCATTATTCGCTTACTAGTATCGGAGGACAGCGGGAATTGATTTTCAGCAGTACAGGCAAATACAGAATATATTATACTTATACCGTTGCGGCTGAGGTATTACATGGCGTCGACACGTTAACACTTGAGTTTTACGAGGATGTTTATGTATATGACGGTAAAGGCAACGTAACCATAACTTATGTAACAGATTCTGAACATCCTTTTTCTGATCAAATTATGAGTCAGGCGACGCGTGTAACTGGAGATGACGGAAAAGTATATTATCATTATACCGTAATTTATAGTTTGCTAAATGGGATGACAACGCTTTCTCAAAAAGATTTCGTAGCGTCGCAGGATTTGTTGTTTGGCTGGTCAATGTCGCTTAACGGAGCTCCGACAGAATCGAGTGTGGTTTCATCTGGCTCAACGATTACAGATTATATCGCACGGTTTAATAATAGGAATGCTTATATATATACAATTTGGGATCCAGGTATCACTATTAAAGCCGAAGCGGAAGGAAATAGTACGATAACAAGGACATATACTCGTTCAGACAATGGTTATTATGTTATTAATTTATCTGATTTTGCTGCAAATCCTCCCGTCGGATATGTGTTTGTCGGTTGGACAGGCGGATTTTTAGGAGACGGCATATTTACAGGACCACAGAGAATAGGTGTTATCGATTACGATAGAGAGGATTTGTCCGATTATCTGACGATAAGAGCTGTATTCAGGCAACAAATTTCTGTCTCCTACTTTGTAAATTCCGTATATTCCTCAAGTGCTTTCCGTAACGAAATTGTAACAGATGGATTCGCAGTAACAACTGAGCGCGCGGCAACTGCTCGCGAAGGATATAAATTCCTCGGATGGAAGCAAGCTACGGCATTTGATCAAAACGGAGATGTAATTGAGATATCCGATGAATATTTCGATTTTTCCAATGTAATTACAATGGAAATGGCAAATACGGAGATAGGGACAAGGCAAGCTATCGTGTTTGTCGCCGTGTTCGAGGATGCGGAGGGCAATCTCGTATGGTGAAAAGAAGAAACCTTTTTGTTGTGGTCATAGCCGCCTTATGTATGCTGATGAGTCTGTTTGCCGCCCTTATGGGCGGAGGGCTTACGGCATATGCGGAAAGCCCCATACAAGGAGAGAACGGCACATATTCCGTTCCCGTCAATTTAAACGGACTTGCAATGGGCGCGGATAATTTCTCTTCCTCGGCAACCGTCGAAAAGAGCGGCGAAAATTATTATATGACCTTCGGGCACAGTTCGTCTATATCGGACATGGTTCTGGAAAGCGGCAATATGCAGACGGGTTACACCGTGCGGACGGCGAACGGCTGGACGTATTACACCTATACCATGTCCGCCGAGCGTTTGCAGAGCAACCTTTCCTTTTCGGCGTATATCAACGCCATGAGCAGAGATGTCAGCTTTACCATTACGTTGAATCTTTCTGACGGCACGCGCACGGGAGATTATGTTGACGTCGGCGAACGCCCCGCGGAGTACGTTCCCGTCATCCAGACGACGGCGGGCAGGGAGTACGAGGCGTCGCGCGGCTCGGTATTTCCCATACCTTCCGCAACGGCAGCGCTGGGCGATAAAAATCTTGACGTGAGTATTTCGGCGTATTACGTTCAGGGCGGCGAGCGGACGGACGTGGCAATTGCGAACAATTCCATAACGCTGGAAAACGTAGGGGAGTACCACGTCGTGTACCGCGCGGAGAGCAGTACATATCTCACCAACCTCGGCAATCCGACCTACACCGAATACGACGTGGCGATAACCTCTGTTGCGGGCGGCAGCACGCTTGCAAAGTTCGAGGACGCAAGCGGCGTGCTTGCAGAGGGAACGTCATTGCTTGCCAGCCGCATCACGGCGGGAAGCAGCGTTTTTGTGACGGCGGCAGATAAAATGGCGAGCATTGCGGACAACTTCGAGGTGTTCGGCGTTTCACTCGTCGGAACAGACGGAACGCAGGTAACGCCGGGCGGAAATATCACGCTGTATTTGCAGGCGGATATGACCTACGACCGCAACGAAGTCGTTGTCTATCACATGGCGGACGACGGCACTCTTACGGAGATCGCCGCCGACGGTTACGGGCGATATGTGCGGTTCGATACGGACAAGACGGGAACGTTCATCGTCTGTATTCCCGGTGTGGCGTTTGTCATGCCGATGTGGGGGTATGCCGTGATCCTCGTCGCATGCGTGCTTGTGGTTGCTGCGGCTGTAACTGTTACGGTCATACTTGTCCGCAGAAAGAAGAGAAGGGGAAAATCGAAGTAAAATACGAATGGTCGACGATAGGATAAAGGCGGGACGAAACAATGTCCCGCCTTTATGTCTGCTCGCCTGAGGATAAAATGCCGGACATGATGATCTGCCGTCGCGGACCGATCTTTTCCACCGTCCGCGCGGTACGACGATTTTTCTTTACAAAACGCTTCAGGCATATTGATTTCCCGTCTGTTTTATGTTACAATGCGTGTGTACCGACACACCGATACGCGCATTCGCAGTTGACGCAAGGAGGCATGCCGCCCTGTACGGCGGGGCGGCCGATAGGGTATGGCAGATCATATACGGATCCGCGGCGCGCGGGTCCACAATCTTAAGAATATCGATATAGACGTGCCGCTTGGAGAGATCGTAGGCATAGCGGGCGTGTCCGGTTCGGGCAAATCGTCGCTTGCGCTCGGCGTACTGTATGCCGAAGGGTCGCGCAGATATCTCGAAGCGCTTTCGACATATACCCGTCGCCGCATGACGCAGGCGGCGAAAGCGCAGGTGGACGAGATACTGTACGTGCCTGCAGCGCTCGCGCTGCATCAGCGTCCCGCTGTCCCCGGGATACGCAGTACGTTCGGTACGGGGACGGAGCTTCTCAACAGTCTGCGTCTGATGTATTCGCGTCTTGCGAGTCATCGCTGCCCGAACGGACACTATGTTCCTCCGACGCTTGCCGTCGCGGCGGAGCAGGAATTGGTGTGCCCCGAATGCGGCGCGCGATTCTATGCTCCGTCGGCGGAGGACCTCGCGTTCAACAGCGGCGGCGCATGCCGCACGTGCGGAGGAACGGGTATCGTGCGCACGGTGGACAGGAGCACGCTCGTGCCCGACGAGAGCCTGACGATAGACGAGGGCGCCGTCGCGCCGTGGAATTCTCTTATGTGGTCGCTGATGACGGACGTGTGCCGCGCTATGGGCGTGCGCACGGACGTGCCCTTCCGCGATCTTACGGACAAAGAAAAGGAGATAGTTTACGACGGCCCCGCGGAGAAAAAGCATATTTTATATCGCGCTAAAAATTCGGACGTTGCGACTGAACTGGATTTTACGTATTACAATGCCGTATATACGGTGGAGAACGCGCTCTCCAAAGTAAAGGACGAAAGCGGTATGAAAAGGGTGGAACGGTTCTTGAAGCAAGGTCCGTGTCCCGACTGCGGCGGCACACGGCTGTCCGAGCGCGCACGCGCACCCAAACTGCGCGGCATATCGCTCGACGAGGCGTGCCGCATGACGCTCAGCGAACTTTCAGCGTGGACGGACGGCGTTCCGGGCAGCCTGCCCGAGGAAATGCGCCCCATGGCGGAAAGCATATGCGAGTCATTCGGGACTGTTGCAAAGCGGCTGAAAGATCTCGGACTCGGATATCTTTCTCTCGACCGCGCCTCCTCCACGCTCTCGACGGGGGAGAGACAGCGCATGCAGCTTGCCCGAGCGGTACGCAACCGCACGACGGGAGTGCTGTATGTGCTCGACGAGCCGTCGATAGGATTGCATCCCGCAAATATAACGGGGCTGACGGACGTCATGCACGATCTCGTTGCCGACGGCAATTCCGTAGTGCTCGTCGACCACGATACGCAGATACTCAGAGCGGCGGATCATATAATCGAGATGGGACCGGGCGCGGGCGCGGGCGGCGGCAGGGTGATCGCGCAAGGTACGGTCGCCGAGCTTGCGGCATGCACGGATTCAATGATAGGTCCTTTCCTTCGCGACGACGGTCGCGGTTCGCTACGCCGCCGCGTACCGTCATCCGAGCTGTTCGCGAAGGGGACGCTGTATCTGTCTACAGA
>USNB01000008.1 GCA_900555875.1 uncultured Eubacteriales bacterium | reverse complement strand
GCTTATAATCGAAGGCAGCGCTTTTGCTGTCGCTTCCGTCGGATGCATAAGAATAAGATCTCCCCCTTTAGCGTCGTCGACGGCGCGGCTGACGATAAGTTCCTCATCGTGATCCCGCCAGTCTATCGTATCCTTGGACCACAGCACGGTAACATATCCCATCTTCTCCGCAGCGTCGAGAGTAGCCGTCGAATACGCGCCGGACGGCGGCGCAAAGAGTTTCGGTTCCGTCCCGGAAACCGCGCTTATCATACGATGCGCCGTTTTCATTTCTTCGAGATTACCCGAAAGATCCATTGCCGAATGATCCCGGTGGAGATATCCGTGGCTGCCTATCTCAAAACCGCGTCCGACGATCTCACGCAGCAATTCTTCGTTCTTCTCCGCCCAGCAGCCGCCTATGAAAAACGTAGCGGACGCTCCCGCTCCTTCCAGCGTATCCATGATATCGGGGATATAGTCCTCTCCCGAATATACATTGAACATCAGTGCTGCGGTGTCGTCCGAAGATCCCGAATAAACCGCCCGCGGATCGGTGGACACGCTGGACACGCCGGGCGAAGCCGCCCATATGCCGAGTACTCCGCCGCACACCATCAGGCACACGACGCCGGTTATCACGTAACTTACAAGTTTCGAACGTTTAATCATACAACACCCCGTGTTATAAATATTCACGAGGTGTTGTATTTAATCCGATCTTAAGAGAATTATTCGGCCGGATGCGCCTTTGAAACGACTTCAAGCAGTTTGAGATCTATCCTGCCTTTCTCATCCACTTTGATGACTTCGACTTTTACGACATCGCCTATATCGATAACGTCTGTCACTTTTTCCACGCGCTTGTTGGAAAGTTTGGAAATATGGATCATGCCGTCCTTGCCTGGCGCTATGTTCACGAACGCGCCGAGCTGCTGAGGCTCTTCGTCTTTTTTCTCCTTTCCTTCCTTACCGTCTTTGTCATGCTTGCCGTCCCTTCTCGGTCTGCGGTCTCTGCCGTTCATCCTGTCGGGATTGCTCATGAGTATCTTGACGACGGGACCTTCATACACCTTACCGACGACAACGTCCTCGACGATGGAAAGAATTATGCTCTTCGCTTTTTCGCCCGCTTCCGTATCGGTATATGCGATATAGACGTTACCGTCTTCCTCGATGTCGATCTTGACGCCCGTGTCTTCGACGATCTTATTGATTGTCTCGCCGCCCTTACCGATGACCTTGCCGATCTTATCGGGATCGATCTTGATGACGGTGATCTTGGGCGCCCACTTGGAAAGCTCTGCGCGAGGTCCGGGGATCACGTCGAGCATTTTGCCGAGGATAAACAGTCTGCCTTTGCGTGCCTGTTCGAGAGCGGTCGTAAGGATATCTCTGTCGATACCTTTGATCTTTATATCCATCTGTATGGCGGTGATGCCCTTGCTCGTTCCGGCTACCTTGAAATCCATATCGCCGAGGAAGTCCTCGAGACCCTGTATATCCGAAAGTATAGCCACTCTGTGATGTTCGGGATCCTTGATAAGCCCCATTGCGATACCTGCCACCGGAGCCTTGATGGGAACGCCCGCGTCCATGAGAGCAAGGCAGGATCCGCATACGCTTGCCTGCGATGTCGAACCGTTGGAGCTGACTATCTCGCTGACGGTCCTTATCGCATAAGGGAACTCCTCTTCGCTGGGGATGACCGGCTCGAGAGCGCGTTCGGCAAGCGCGCCGTGACCTATTTCACGACGACCGGGAGCGCGCAGCGGTTTTGCCTCGCCCGTGGAATATCCCGGCATATTGTACTGATGCATATATCTTTTTCTGACGTCGTCTTCATCAAGATTTTCCAGCTTCTGCGCGTCGCCTATCGTACCGAGCGTGCAGGTGGACATCGCCTGAGACTGTCCTCTCGTGAACACCGCGCTGCCGTGCACCCTCGGAAGGATGCCGACTTCGCACCATATGTCGCGGATCTCGTCGAGTTTTCTTCCGTCCGGACGTTCGCCGTGATCGAGTATCTTGGCGCGGACTTTCTCTTTCGTCATATAGTAGAGCGCGTCTTTGATCTCACGCTCTTTACCTTCGTATTTTTCCGCGAAATGCTCGATGGTTTTGGCTTCGACCTCATCCTGATTGTTCTGGCGCTCGGTGCGATCATGCGTTTTGAGCGCTTCATCGAGGAGTTTGTCCGCAAATGCACGTACATCTGCGTCGATATCCTCGGGAACATGATAATATTCCATTTCGAGCTTGGGTTTGCCTACCGCTGCGACAATCTCGTTTACGAACGCGACGATCTTCTTGATCTCCTCGTGCGCGTACATGATACCGCCGAGCATAACTTCTTCACTGACCTCGTTAGCTCCGGCTTCCACCATCATGATCGCGTCCGCGGTGCCGGCGACCGTAACATGCATGCTGCTCGCCTCGCGCTGAGCGGAATCGGGATTTATGACATACTGTCCGTCGACATATCCGACGACTACCGCTCCGGTGGGACCGGCGAACGGGATATCGGATATCGAAAGCGCAATGCTCGAACCCACCATGCCCCATACCTCGGGCGGGATATCCGGCTCGACCGAAAGCGCGGTGCAGACCACGGTCACGTCATTGAAAAGTCCCTTCGGGAACAGCGGACGGATGGGGCGGTCTATCAGGCGGGACGTGAGGATAGCTTTGTCGCTGCCGCGCCCCTCTCTTCTCTTGAAGCTGCCGGGGATCTTTCCGATAGAATACAGCTTCTCTTCAAAATCCACGCTGAGCGGGAAAAAGTCCATGCCCGGTCTGGGCTGATCGGACATGCAGACGTTGGTCATGACCATGGTGTCGCCGCATCTTACGATGCAGTGACCGTTCGCCTGCTCCGCGTACTTACCCGTTTCCACGGATACTTCGCGCCCGCCGATGACGGTCTTGAAAATTTGTCCTTCTCTCATTTCTCTTATCTCTCTCCTTACTGTTATCTTATCTGCTTTTCTGTTATACTGATCGGTATTTGCCGGACATACGAAACGGATGTCCGATCACAATAAAACGAGGGGCGAACGCCTCGTTCGCCCCTCGGGTGATTTTTATTTTCTCAGATCCAGATCGGCGACGATTTTTCTGTATCTCTCGATATCGAGAGACTTGAGATAGTTGAGCAGGCTGCGTCTGGAACCGACCATCTGAAGCAGACCTCTGCGAGAATGATGATCCTTCTTATGGACCTTGAGGTGCTCGGTCAGATGATTGATCCTGTAAGTCAGAAGAGCTATCTGCACTTCGGGGCTTCCCGTGTCGCCGGGATGAGTTGCGAATTTGGCGATGATCTCCGCCTTTACTTCCTTATCCATTTTTTATCCTCCCATGGATGTTATTCGCCTCGGACCTAAGTCGTCCGCCCGGAGAGCGCGGGACCTGCGGTATCGAGGTACTGTAAATTATTACTTGGTAAGTATATCATATACATTTGCAAAAGTAAACAGATTTTATCCCATTCACCGCAAAATATTTCTCACGTTTTCGCTTAATGTGCCGAGCAAAAGAACACGGCGTTTTAATTATCGCCGGATCTTAAGAAATCCAGTTTCTTTTCCGTGCGCGGCGCAAGCTCTTCCATATAAAGTTTCACGTCCTTGGGCGAGGCGTAACGTGAAATGACTTTCCCCACGCGCTTGGATATACTGCCTGCGCCGCAGGCATATACGGGAACGAGCTCTTCCATGACAGTGATATTGTTGATACACTCCTTTCCCGGTCTGCAAAAGCCTACGTTTTCCAGATTGCCCACCATGTTCTTCTGTCGATAGAGATAATACGGTTCGAGCCCGGAAAAAACGCGAAATGCGTATTCGGTCATTTCCTCGATCCCGGGACACGACAATTCGGTATCCGCAAGTAGCGACGCGCGTTTGCGCGAAAGCGTATGAACTGTCACGTTGTCGGGATCGAGCGCGCTTATGCCGTCGGCGGTCCGCATGAAATCACAGAGCGTTTCGCCCTCCAGTCCGGCGATGATGTCCGTATTCAGATCGAACCCCTCGCTCTTCGCGATATCATACGCTTCGTAAAAACTTCCTACCGTATGTCTGCGACCTATGCGTGACAGAGTATCGTCATTCAGCGTTTGCGGATTGATGCACACGCGCGTGACGCCCAGCTGTTTCATGAGCCGCGCCTTCTCGCGCGTAAAGCTGTCCGCCCTGCCCGCTTCGAAAGTAAATTCTGCGTCACGGCAGTCGATCGCTTCGAGCACTCGCCCGAGTTCGCGCTCGCCGAGCACGGAAGGAGTTCCTCCGCCGACATATACGGACAGCACGCGCTCTCCTCTCTCCGCCATGAATTCTTTCATTCTTCCGATCTCCCACACGAGAGCCTCGGTATATTCTTCCAACGATACGCCGCTTCTCCCGCTTATATCTACGCTCGGAAAAGAACAATAATTGCAGCGCCCGTTACAGAACGGTATATGTACGTAAAGATCGACATACCCGGTAAGATCGGCCGGCAGCACCGAACGCTGCACGCGCACTATGCGAGCCACGATATCCGCACGATCACGCCGCACGGAAAAAGTATCCGAAAGATACCCGGCGATCCCGTCTTCGCTCCCTCCGTTTGCAAGATAAGCATATGCGAGCTTGGTGGGACGGATCCCGGTAAGACTGCCCCACGGAAGTTCCGTTCCGCTTTCATCGGATAAAGCCCGATAGAGAGAATGCTTTGCAAAACGCTTCGTCATGCGCTTAACGTTAAGAGCGTCGCCATGCGGAAGATCGCAGGAATATAAAAAAGCACGCCCGCCTATAGCTATATTTGCGCGCAATTTTTCGTCATATGTCAGACGTAATACTATATCAATATCTAAAAATCTTTTGCCGAATTGCCGTACCTCATCCAAAAGATCGGCTCTCAGCCACTCCGCATCCGTAATTATACGATAATCGTAAAGCATATCAGATCTCGGCGAGCATATTATGCTTTTTCTCATACGAGAGCGTAGTCAGTTCTCCGTGACCGGGATATACCGTATAATCATCGGTAAGCGCAAACAAGACGTCCCTGACCGAATGTTCGAGCATGCGGTAATCCCCCGTCGGCAGATCGGCACGCCCCACTCCGAGGTGAAAAAGCGTGTCCCCGGTAAACAGTTTATTTTCAGTCACATAGCACACGCTGCCCGCAGTATGTCCCGGAGTATGCAACGTACGGAAGCTCATACCGCATTCCTCGACGACGCTGCCGTCGGCAAGCAGAACGTCAGGTCTGAACAGGCGAAACGGCTCGCCCGTAAGTTCAGACATATTCAGGCGAGTACGTGTCATTATCTCATCGGAAGCATGCATATATACCTTCGCTCCCATATCGGCAAACGGACGAACCGCATTGCAATGATCGAAATGCCCGTGCGTCAGAAGTATCGCACCGACCTTAAGGCGGGCACGATCAAGCTCACGCATTATGATATCCTCATCTGCGCCCGGATCGATAAGTACGGCATCGGAACGAGCGTCATCATATACTATAAAACAATTTGCAGCCAAAAGTCCCACGGGGACCATCCTGACTTTTATCATATCGTATTGCTCCTGAACACCTTGCTCACTGCGGGAAGCTGCTGCAGCTTACTCGCGAGAAGATCTATTTCCTTTATGCTGTTGACATTCACACCTATCGTAAGCGTCGCAATATCGTTACGATCTACCCTGCCGTTTATCGAGTGGATGGAAAGCTTAAGTCCGGATATCACTGTAGAAACATCCACGATAAGATTGTCGCTGTTGTTTGCCACGATCTGAAGAGATACGACAAAGGAACTTCCCGTTTCATCTCCCCATGACGCCTTGATCAGCTTTCTCGGATCCACGCCCGCAAGATTGGGACAGCCTTTGCGATGTACAGTCACACCCCTGCCGTTGGATACATAGCCTACTATCTCGTCTCCCGGGACAGGGCTGCAACATCTTGCGACGCGGCAAAGAAGATCGGGTTCACCGTCTATGAGTATGGCTGCCTGATCTTTGCGCTTGCCGCCCTGTCCGCCTTTGCCGAGGATCTGCTCCTTCGCCTTCTTT
Organism: uncultured Eubacteriales bacterium; assembly: GCA_900555875.1. Taxonomy (GTDB): domain Bacteria; phylum Bacillota; class Clostridia; order Christensenellales; family Pumilibacteraceae; genus Protoclostridium. The sequence continues at coordinate 9,494 of USNB01000008.1, read as the reverse complement.
TCCTTACGGTAGAAATCTATCAGTTTCGGGAGTATCTGATGGACGGAATATCCGCCGTATCCGACAGATGCATAAAGATCGTCCAGAGAGGATATCGAATATCTCTGCATGACGACATTGAGCCACTCCGGGACGAGCAACGAAGGCAGATTATACCCAAGGCGCTTCGCCTCCAGCTCGAGCATCTCCTTACCCTTGCGGATATTCTCCTCCTTCATCTCCTTCTTGAACCACGCACGTATCTTGGTGCGCGCCTGCGTGGTTTTTACCACACGCAGCCAGTCGCGGCTTGGTCCTTTGGCGTTGTTGGAGGTAATTATCTCGACATAATCGCCCGTTTCGAGCTTTGTCTCAAGAGGCACTATACGGCTGTTGATCTTTGCGCCCACGCATCTGTTGCCTATCTCGCTGTGAACGCTGTATGCAAAATCGATGGGAGTGGAACCTTCAGGCAGTACGACCACGTCGCCTTTAGGTGTAAAAATAAACACCTGCCCCTCATAGAGATCGACCTTCAGCGATTCATACAATTCCTGCGGATCGGCAGCCTCGCTCTGCGCATCCATAACGCCGCGAAGCCATGTGAGCTGTTCGTCCGAATTCGCTATATCGGAATGCCCCGCCTGTTCTTTATACTTCCAATGCGCCGCTATACCGTATTCGGCTATACGGTGCATCTCATAAGTTCTGATCTGTATCTCAAACGGCGTACCGAAATTGGTCATGACCGTAGTATGAAGCGACTGATAATTATTGGGCTTCGGAACAGCAATGTAATCCTTGAATCGTCCCGGGATAGGCTTCCATCTGGAATGGATCAGCCCGAGCACCTCATAGCATGCCTCGACATTGTTTACGATTATACGGACCGCGGTGAGATCGTATATCTGCTCGAATGTCTTATGCTTTTCAGTCATTTTTTTATAAATGCTGTAGAAATGCTTAGGTCTTCCGCTCACCTCTCCCGTAAGACCGTGCTCCTTCATCATCGAACGCAGTTCGGTACACAATCTGTCCACGATCTCCTGTCGTTCCGCGCGTTTAAGGGAGACCTCTCGCACAAGTTCGTCATATGCCTCCGGATGCAGGACCTTAAGACAAATATCCTCCATCTCGCATTTCATATAGCTGAGACCGAGGCGGGACGCAAGACGAGCATAGATCTCAAGCGTCTCGTTTGCGAGAGCTTCCTGTCTCTCGCGCGAAAGAGCCTCTACGGTACGCATATTATGCAATCTGTCCGCGAGTTTTATTATAAGGACGCGTATATCCTTTGCCATCGCAAAGAACATTTTGCGGAAATTTTCAGCCTGCTCCTGCTCCTTTGACTTGAACGTTATCTTTTTCAGCTTCGTAACGCCGAGAACAAGTTCGGTTATCTGATCTCCGAAATTCGCACGCAGCTCTTCTTCGCTTGCATCGGTATCCTCTATGACGTCATGCAAAAGAGCGGCGCATACGGAACTGTAATCCATGCCGAGATCGAGCAGGATATTCGCTACGGCAATCGGATGCGTGATATACGGTTCACCCGAAACGCGCTTCTGCGAACCGTGCTTGAGCGTAGCGTATTCAAGAGCTTTTTCGACGACCTTACGATGCTCTTTCGTATAGATCAGTTGACATCTGGCAAGCAATCTCTGCACGGTCTTACCTCCTTTCAGCGCAATTTATCGTAAAGAACGGAATCAGTAAGCGGACGTTTTATACCGCCGTTTACTTTCAGCGTTCCGTTTTCAAACGTCAAAAACCCGAGTTCTCCGAAAACGGCGAAACAGGCGGTGAACTGTTTCGCGGTCAGACCGCGAACAAACGGACTGATCCTCTTATAAAACACCGTAAGATTGGGAGTCGCCGACGAGGAATGGTTGATGACCGCCGAATAAACCGTCGCGAATACGCTCCTGTCAGCACTTATGCCCGAATAAACGGTATCGTCCGAAGCAGAATCGGAAGGAAGATAAACCGTCGCTTTGCTTACGGAATTTATATACTCGACAACGCCTTCCGAAGGCGGCATATCCGCAAATACTATCGAGGAATAATTCGCAAGCGGTACGGCGTCTATATTCGGCGCGACTATGATACCCGAATAATTATTAAGCTCCGCCTTCGTAATGTAATCGCACGTGACGAATTTTCCGCCGGACTCCAGAATACGTGCGCACGACCTACTATCCGCACATACGAACAGCGTACCGTAAATGGATGCCGGAAGCAACGACGGAAGATCATCGCTCGCATACGTCTTGTATTTGGCGGTACCTTTTATCGGGAATCTTCCCATGCCGATAAAATTAGCATGTGCGATATCGTCGTTTATCTCAGGTCCGCCCGTCCCTACCGCTTTAATATAGCCGGATACGCCGCTGTTGTTCAGGCCGGCGGTAAGTTCAAGGATTATATCCTTGCCGCCGCTTCCTATAAGGAACTGATTCTTATTATAAAAATTGAACGCATAAGTTTGCAGCCTTCCGATCTGAACAGAAGTATGAACGGGATTTTTACACGGCGCTATGCGCACGTTCTCCGCAGTCAGACAAAGAAGCGGCTTTTCATTGCCATTGCCCGTCGGTTCCAGAAGAGACAGCGCATCCAACAGTTTTTCATTGCACTCATCGACGTTCACATCGATATCATACTCGGCATGCGGAAGAAAGTACTCATCCGGCAATCCCGCCATATATTCGTTTATACGCTTACGGAACAGCGGTATATTTTCTTCCCTTACGGAAAATCCCGCCGCTCCCGTATGTCCGCCGAACTCCACAAGAAGATCGGAGCAATACGATAAAGCTTCGAATATATTCACTCCCTTGATTCCGCGCGCCGTACCCTTAAAGACCCCGTCAGCGTTTCTGTCCACGATAATGAACGTAGGACGGTTATACTCGCCGGTAAAACGAGCAGCCGCGATCCCCGTCACTCCTTTCGACCATTCTGGATTACTGAGAACGATCGCCCTGCCTTCGGTCATATCTTCATATGCCAGGTCGGCGACAGCCTCTTCGTATATCCTGTCACAAAGTTCTTTGCGCTTTTCATTGTCAGAGTCCAGCTCCGCAACGAGCGCCCCTATGCGTTTTTCATCGAATGAAACAAGTATTTCAAATGCCCTGAAAGCGTCCCCCATTCTTCCGGCGGCATTGATACGCGGAGCTATTTTATACGCGATATCGGTGGACGATACGGCGCCGCTCAATCCCAGCGAACGAAGCATATGCTTCAGCCCGAGATTAAATTTACCCTCTGCTATACGACGCAGCCCGAGCTGAACTATCAGCCGGTTTTCCCCTACAAGCGGAACGAGATCCGCGATCGTCGCAACGGCAACGATATCCAGAAATTGCTTGTACGCATCGCCGCCAGTTATCGCCTGTACGAGTTTCAGTGCGACGCCCGCGCCGCAAAGATATTTATCGGGGTACTCGTCTCCTTCCTGTTTTGGATTGACCACTACACAATCGGGCAGTTCCGGTCCCGGCTCATGATGATCGGTAACGATTATATCCACTCCGAGATCGCGGCAATGTTCGACCTCTTTTACACCTGATATACCGCAATCACAGGTAATGATAAGATCGGGAGAATGTTCCTCTATGATGCGCTCTATGGACTCTACACTGAGTCCGTAACCGTCTTTCATGCGATCGGGTATATGAACGATGACGTCCGCGCCCAACATTTTGAAGCAAAGAGACAGCACCGCGGAAGCGCTTACTCCGTCAGCATCGTAATCTCCGTAAACAACTACCTTCTCGCCGGTATCTATGGCCTGTCTGACCCGCTCCGCTGCCTCGCGCATTCCTTTCATCTCGAACGGGTCGCCAAGGCGCGATTCGTCGGGATACAGAAAGGCTTTGATCGCATCGGTATCCCTGATGCCCCTCATAAAAAGCAATTCAACCAGACGCGGATGCAGACCGAGTTCTTCGGATGTCCGTCTTATATATTCTGCGGAAGGCTCCGCAGATGACCTTTTTCTGATTATCGTATTCATGCGGTATTATATATCTGAATATGCAAAGATAAATCAAAAGCCTTCAAAGAGAAGGCTTTGATCGTAAGTTAATTTCAGCGGTCTTCATCCTGTCCGTCCGGAGTATCCGCAGGAGTACCGGGCCCCGAAAGTTCGGGAGCATCGTCGGAAGGCATCTCGGAACCGTCATCGCCGGTCACATCCGCACCGTCGCCGTTTACCGCTTCTTCCGCAGCGCTATCAGACATATCCGGCTCGGTCTCATCCGAATTCGCTTCCGGAGCGTCCGCATGAGCGTCATCCGAAGACGCCGGCTCGACCTGCCCGGGATCCATCACTGAATCCGCAGCGGAAGGCGTCGTCGACGCCATCGTATCGCTGCCGGCGAAGAAGCTCTCCAACGCTCCGTCCGTCGGCGCGGCGGACGCCGCAGCAGTAGCAAGAGCCATCGTGCGAGGCGCAGGGGTAGCCGCAGCTTTATTGAGCTGACGCTGTTTCCACACCGCCCATATCGTGGGAGCAAGAAGCACGGAGGAGAACATACCCGCTATAAGACCTGCCATCAACGGCAGACAGAACGTAAGCAGATCCCCCACTCCGAATATCGCGCTCATCACCGCGATCATAGCTACGGTAACAAATGTCGTCGCCGTTGTATTTATCGAACGGATGAGCGTGTCTCTCACCGAGGTGTTTGCAAGCTCAAGCGGAGAACTGTTCGGCTCTGTCTTGGTCTTGCTTCGGATCATATCGAAGATGATTATCGTATTGTTTATCGAATATCCGAGTATCGTTATCACGGCAGCGACAAACGTGCTCGCTAGTTCTATGTGGAATATGCACATGAACAGGAACATCATGATCGCATCATGCACGAGACACATCAAGGCAACTACGCCGCTCATGATCTCGAAGCGTACGGCAACATACACCAGCATGAGCGCAAGCGACATAAGTATGCCGCAAACAGCCGTCACTATGAGCTCCGTACTGACCGTAGCCGTGGTCCTGTCGCCCGACGTCACGTTTACGCCGAAGATGTCGTTCTCGTCATGAAGTTCGCCGTATATGGCGTCGCAAAGCGCACCGATGATACCTTCATCGCCGTCGGTACCGGTACCCACCATTTCAAGATCGGAATATCCGGATGCCGTAAACTGTACTCTGAGAGCTTTATCAGCGCCTTCGCCCTGCGCGGAAATGTCGCGCACCGCGAATCCATTGACTCCGATAAGATCGTCGGAATAATCGCTGTATTCGCTTGCGTTTTCTATTATGTGGGTTATACGTTCTTCGTAATCGCTGCGGGCATTCGCGTCGTCAAGGGATTCTCCCAGCGTTACCGTAAGCGAGTAACCTCCGGTGAAATCGACGCCGACGTTGAATACGCCGTTACCGGTAACGCCGAAGATCGTGCCCATTATTATTGCGATGACAAGAACTATAAGCGGTATAAGGAACCACTTCTTTTTGTTCTGTACGACTCTCATGTCGACGGAATGCAAATCAAAAGTCTTCACTTCTTGTCACCTCCGTCAAACGATCCGAACAGGTCGTCAAAGTCATCAGACTTAGCCGCGCCCGCAGGCTTGTTTTCTTCGTTTCCGGAAACATCTTCGCCCGCAGATGCGGATGCTTCCTGATCGGGATCCACTTCAAACGCTATACCGCCGACGGCGACCGTCTGTTTGCGGCGCTTCTCGCGCTTAGGCTTCGGCACGTACTGCTCTTCGTCCGCTTCGTTGAATCCGGGACGACGCTTAAGTCCGTACAGCTTGGGATCCTTCGTACCCCAGATCGCAAGCGTCCATTTGAGAAGGAATCTCGTAACGATAAGGGATGCGAACATGGAAAGCACAAGACCGATAAGAAGCGTAACGCCAAAGCCGGAGATCGTTCCCGTTCCGAAAATGAGCAGCATTACTGCGGCGATTATCGTCGTAACGTTTCCGTCCACTATGGCGGAAACAGCTTTGCGGAATCCGGCATGATATGCCGCAAGTATGGATTTACCGTTTCTGTATTCGTCCTTGATCCTCTCATATATGATGACGTTGCCGTCTATCATCATTCCGAGAGAGAGTATTATACCCGCTATACCCGGCAATGAAAGCTGCACGAGCGGGAATACCGCAAGGAAGAAAAGCATGAGTACGGTATATATAAGCATTGTGATACATGCCACCATGCCCATCATTTTATAAAATACGGCCATGAATACCATGATCATCAATATCGCGATTATTCCGCCGATGAGTCCCGCAGCGAGCGCGTTGGAACCGAGCGTGGCGTCCACTATAGAGCACTCTATAAGAGTAAGCGGAACAGAGAACGTACCGCTCGTGATACGATCCGCGAGTCTCTGCGCCGTCTCCGCAGTGAAGCTGCCGGAGATCGTCGCTTCTCCCCCGGTTATCGCCTGACTTATAGTCGCCGCGGAAAGTATATCGACGACTTCGCCGTTCTGCGTCTCGCATATGAGAATGAACGTGCCGTCGCCCGCATGCTCAGACGTGATCTGAGAGAAGATGCTCTGACCCGTCGAATTGAGCGAAAGCGATACGACATATTCGTTGTTGGCAATACCCGCAGACGCGCTTTCGACATAATCTCCCGAGAACAGGAACTGATCGTCGTCCGACAAACTGCTGTCGCTCGAATGATAGAACGCAAGCTCGGCAGGGTCGCCGATTATGTTGAATATTTCCTCCGGATCGTCCACATCGGGCACTTCTACCCTTATACGGGACGTCCCTTCCCTCACGACAGTCGCCTCAGTATACCCTTGAGCCGTAAGCATGTCCGTGAGCTGCGATACGGTTCCGTTCATAGCGGAGTCGTCCGGCGTCTCTCCGCTCGCCTCATAGACGGCATAAATACCGCCCTCGAGGTCGAGGCCGAGATCAATGGCAAATGCAAAGCCGTTGTAGTTCCACGTGTTGCCGCCCACCGTATTGAACGAGAAGCTGACAAACGAAGCTACAAGACCTATTGCCGTCGCCACGAGCACCAATATGAATTTGACCAGTGATGATTTCCTTTTCATTATCTGTTGACTTTGCCTTTTATGACGCACTAACGTACCATAAAATTATATACAAAACGCCCCTTCAAGTCAAACGAATATGTAATAATATCGGCAATTTTTTTCATTAAAATTACATACTTCGTCCGCCGTTTTCGATCGCCGCGATCGCAAGCGCGCACTCGACCCGTTTCTTCATGAGTTCGCAGCTAATCTCATACGGTTTTGTAATGCCACCGGCGAAGAATATCGAATTAGCGGCACATCCGCCGCTGCAATGATATTTCGCCCAGCATTCGTTGCATTTTTCCTTTTTCGTAAGATTTACGGAATTGAACAGCCTCGGAAGTCTGTCGTCGAAAGAACCGTCGTTGACGTTTCCTATGACATATTCCGGCAATCCGTCAAAACGATGGCACGGATATATGTTTCCGTTCGGAGATACTGCAAGATACTCGTCTCCGGCGTTACAGCCGACAAGCCGCTTCGACGCGCACGGTCGCCACAGCCGCTGAGACGTTTGGGCAAGCAGGGACCACCACTCAAATCCACATTGAAATGGAAAAAGCCGAATTCTCTGCCAGCCGCTCTTCTTTTTATATATTCGGCGGCAAGTATCTCATACTGCTCTTTTAGCGCCTCGATTTGAGAATCTTTGAGCGCAAGCGCGTCTTTTGGATCGAGGACTACAGGCTCAAGCGATATCTGACCGAAGCCGTAGTCATTGAGCGCGAGCACATCCGCCGCAAAATCGGGATTTGCAGCAGTGAACGTCCCTCGGACGTAATAGCTCTTATCCCCTCTCTTTTCCACGAACTTTTTTGCGTTCGCGAGTATGCGATCGAACGAGCCGTTTCCCGCGGCGTCCTTGCGCACGTAGTCATGCACTTTCTTTCTTCCGTCTATGCTGATGACTACGTTATACATCTCCTCATTGAAATAATCGATCAGTTCGTCGGTAAGCGCGAGCGCGTTTGTCGTGATTGTGAAGCGGAATTCCTTTCCCGCCTGCTTTTCTATCGAACGGGCATACTCCACGGCAGCTTTTACCGCTCCCATATTCAGAAGAGGTTCGCCGCCGAAAAAGTCAACTTCCAGCCTGCGGCGCGGACCGCTGCGGGCAACGAGAAAGTCCAACGCGTTACGTGCCGTATCAGCGCTCATAAGATCAGCTTTGCCGTGATATTTTCCGTCGCCGGCGAAGCAGTAAGTACAGCGCAGATTGCACCCGTGGGTTATATTCAGGCAAAGCGCCTTTACTATCCCCTTATAAACGGGCTCCGGATGAACGGGCTCCGGAGAAAATAACACGCCGTTTCCGATAAGCGCGTCTATCTCCGACTCTATCTCCGCATCTTCATTAGAAAAATCTCCTCTTGCGTCCGCAACAGGAGATATCCTATTCTTGATCAGTTCCGCCGTGCGTTCGTCGACCTCGAAGAACGATCCGCTCTCAACGTCGAGAACGAACCGACGTCCGAGACATTCATACACATGTACCATGAACTATCACTTCTCGACTTTTATCTCGGGTCTATTCGTCTTTTTCTGCTCGCAGGACTGATTGCCTACGGTGCAGCTCGTCTTGCATGCAGACTGGCAACCGGTCTGGCACTCGCCGCATCCGGTACCCTTTTCCTTGCAGATCGTGTTCGTTGCTATCACCTTTATGTGCTTCATATATTCCTCCCGCTGCCGGATGAGCCGACATTGTTTTTTATTATTATACACGATAGGCGGACAAAACGCAAGTGAAATCATTTACATTGCGTATTTAATTTCTTCTTGCCACCATCGATATGATGCCGCTGATAAGCCCCGCAGCGATACCTATGACAAAATTGTTAAGCACGGTCAGATCCCACTCAAACCCGCCGCCGAGCGCCGAGAACAGCACGAAAGCAAGCACGGAATACAACGCGCCCGATATCACTCCGCGCAGCCATCCGCAGCCCGGGCGACGAAGCGCGATGATACATCCGAGGAAAATACTGAGCGTGCGTATGACCTGATTTATGACCGGCATCGCTCCCGCAGGCACATTGAAAAATTTTATCACGAATGCCGCTATCAGCACGAGCACGAGCGAAAATACCAGCGATATCACCACCGCTTTGATCACCTCCGCTACATATCCTTTCATGTCGCTTGCCGCGATCGTTTCTCCCGACATATACAAAAGACCTCCGCATGATTTATTCTAACCTATGCGAAGGCCTCCGGCAATATTAACAAAAAAGTTCCGCCGCAATGTCGTATATTAAGATCATTTGTCCTTTTTATCTACGGAAACATTTTCATCGGGTTTTTCGACGTCTGCGCCGACCACTTCAACGCTGCTTTTGCCGTCCGAACTTTTCACTTCCGTCGTCGGAGGATTCTTTTGCGAAATGACGCGATAAAGAGCCATTATATCCACCGTAAGGGTCGTCTTTCTGCCGTCTTCACCCGTCTCTATGATGAACTCTTTACCGGACGCCGCGTTACGCA